>NZ_QSNX01000009.1:0-246458 GCF_009498575.1 Rahnella sp. RcJ3 | reverse complement strand
TGCCACCGAAGTGGCTGATATCGTCTTGTGAGTGCCCACACAGATTGTCTGATAAATTGTTAAAGAGCAGTGAGTTATGCGCTTTCGCTTACTAACTCGAGGTGGCGTATATTACGCTTTCCTCATTCAGTGTCAACCGTTTATTTTATCCGGTCATCACTGTTTTTAATCTTTCCGACCCGGTTACTTCGTGATGTTGTTCACGTTGTTCCCTGTCGATGGAGCGGCATTATAGGGAGTTCTCAGCAGGCCGCAAGGGCTAATTTCACTTTTCCTACCAAGCGTTCATAAATTCACCAAATGAATAAGTAACACACAAGTAATGCATAAAAAACGGGCTCCGAATGACTCCGGAGCCCGTTATAAGGCCGCTACTTATCTATTTACTGTCTTGCGATGATGTGATCATCTTCCACATCGACAGTAATTGGTTTGCCTGGGATCAGCTTGCCAGACAAGATTTGCTGAGCCAGCGGGTTCTCAATCTCCTGCTGGATGGCACGTTTCAATGGACGCGCACCATAAACCGGGTCAAATCCTGTGTTACCCAGCAGTTCCAGCGCCGCATCGGTCAGCGTTGCCGTGTAGCCGTGTTCTTCTAAGCGTTTATACAAACGTGCCAGCTGGATCTTGGCGATATTCTTGATATGCGCATGACCCAGCGGATGGAACACAACCACTTCATCTATACGGTTGATGAATTCCGGACGGAAGCTGTGTGTGACCACTTCCATTACCGACGCTTTCATCTGCGCATAGCTGGCCTCACCGAAGTGCTGCTGAATAATGTCAGAGCCCAGGTTAGAGGTCATGATGACAACCGTGTTGCGGAAATCAACTGTTCTCCCCTGCCCGTCAGTTAAACGGCCGTCATCCAGCACCTGCAATAAGATGTTGAAGACATCCGGGTGCGCCTTCTCAACTTCATCTAACAAGATGACAGAGTAAGGACGACGACGAACCGCTTCGGTCAGGTAACCCCCTTCCTCATAACCGACATAACCCGGAGGCGCACCGACCAGACGTGAAACGGAGTGTTTTTCCATAAACTCTGACATATCGATGCGAACCATCGCGTCATCGCTGTTAAACAGGAATGTCGCCAGCGCTTTACACAGCTCTGTTTTACCCACACCGGTCGGACCGAGGAACAGGAATGACCCGATCGGACGGTTTGGATCTGACAATCCTGCGCGGCTACGACGAATGGCATTCGATACTGCTTCTACCGCCTCGTTCTGGCCAATCACACGGTTATGAAGTTCTTCTTCCATACGCAGCAGTTTTTCACGTTCACTTTCAAGCATCCGGGCAACCGGAATACCGGTCCAGCGCGCCAGCACGTCGGCAATTTCCACATCTGTCACACGGTTGCGCAGCAGCTTCATGGTTTTACCGTCTGCCTGAGTCGCCGCTGCCAGCTGTTTTTCCAGTTCCGGGATTTTACCGTACTGCAATTCTGACATACGGCCCAGATCGCCAACGCGGCGAGCCTGTTCAAGCGTAATCTTTGCCTGCTCCAGCTCGGCTTTAATATTCTGCGTGCCGGTCAGGGATGCTTTCTCAGCTTTCCACTCTTCTTCCAGCTCAGAATATTCACGCTCTTTCTGGCTCAGTTCGGTTTCCAGCATTTCCAGACGTTTCACACTGGCATCATCAGACTCTTTTTTCAGCGCCTGCTGTTCCAGTTTGAGCTGGATAATACGGCGATCGAGACGGTCCAGAGACTCCGGTTTAGAGTCCATCTGCATACGAATGCTGGATGCCGCTTCATCTATAAGGTCGATTGCTTTATCCGGTAACTGACGATCCGAGATATAACGCTGCGACAATGTGGCTGCTGCAACGATAGCCGGGTCAGTAATCTGTACATGGTGATGCAGCTCATAGCGTTCTTTCAGACCACGCAAGATAGCGATGGTGTCTTCAACAGAAGGCTCGGCAACAAACACTTTCTGGAAACGACGCTCTAACGCCGCATCTTTCTCGATGAACTGACGATATTCATTTAATGTCGTCGCACCTACACAGTGAAGTTCACCACGCGCCAGAGCCGGTTTCAGCATATTGCCGGCATCCATTGCGCCATCGGCTTTACCCGCACCGACCATGGTATGCAATTCGTCGATAAACAGAATGACGTTGCCTTCCTGTTTAGCCAGATCACTCAGCACGCCTTTCAGACGTTCTTCAAATTCACCGCGATACTTGGCACCGGCAACCAATGCACCCATGTCTAATGAAAGCACACGTTTATTTTTCAGACCTTCCGGCACTTCACCATTAATGATGCGCTGTGCCAGTCCTTCCGCAATCGCGGTTTTACCGACACCTGGCTCACCAATCAGCACCGGGTTATTTTTGGTACGACGTTGCAGAACCTGAATAGTCCGGCGAATTTCTTCATCACGACCGATGACCGGATCCAGTTTGCCCTGCTCGGCACGTTCGGTCAGATCGATAGTGAATTTTTTTAATGCCTGACGCTGGTCTTCGGCATTCTGGTCATCCACTTTCTCACCCCCACGCATTTGATCGATAGCCGCTGTGATTTTCTCGGCCGTTGTACCGCTGGCTTTTAACAGATCCGTTAAAGAGCCGTGGTCTTTCATCACGGCCAGAACAAACAGTTCTGAAGAGATGAAAGTATCGGCACGTTGTTGTGCCAGCTTGTCACAAAGATTTAAAACACGTACCAGCTCATGGGATGGTTGAACATCACCGCCGGTACCTTCAACTTGCGGCAAACGCCCCAAAGCCTGATCAACGTCCGTGCGCAGTTTCTGGGTATCTATCCCAGCCGCCGTTAATAAAGGACGTACGGTTCCGCCTTCCTGAGTAAGCAAAGCACTCATCAGGTGAACAGGTTCGATAAATTGATTGTCGCGCCCGAGCGCGAGTGACTGAGCATCCGCGAGGGCAAGCTGGAATTTGCTGGTAAGACGATCCAGACGCATAACACCTCCAATACTGAACAAAATTGCTACTGGAGATTAGATGAGGTCAACCCTCACGTTTTCAAGGTTATCTTGGCAGTATATTCAGAGGACAGCTGTTATGCGTGATGGATCGTCTTGATTCGATAGGTTATATCAGCCAAATTAAACTTGCCAGCCGTCCGGTAATTCCGTCGCGCCGATAAGAGTAAAATTTGTTGCTGTCTGTCACAGTGCAATATTCACCGCCGTAGAGGGCGGTGATGCCCGCAGCTTGCAAGCGAAACCGTGCAAGCTGGTAAATGTCGGCCATGAATTTGGCACCTGCAGGTCTGAAAGCGACGGATACGGCAGAGTCCACAGCCATAAAGGCTTCGCGAACTTCGCCGCCAACTTCAAAATGAGAAGGGCCAATCGCCGGTCCCATCCATGCCATCACGTCCCCGGGAGTCGCTTCAAAACAGGCCACTGTATTTTCTAATACACCCGCACACAATCCCCGCCAGCCCGCATGAGCTGCAGCGACTTCATCGCCGTTTTTACTGCAAAACAGAACCGGTAAACAATCGGCTGTCATTGCTGCACAGACAACGCCTGGCTCGCGGGTATAGGCCGCATCGGCAATCTGTGTCGGAATAAGGGGAGTTTGCGATGATAAACGAACCACGTCGGTGCCATGAACCTGCTCAAGCCAGTGTGGCGAAGCAGGCAGACCGCCCAGCGCGATCAACCGCTGGCGGTTCAGCGCAACATGCTCAGGAGAATCCCCGACATGACTGCCGAGGTTAAGCGAACCGTAAGGAGGCAGACTGACGCCTCCTTCGCGGGTTGTCGCACATGACCGCACCGATGCCGGTTGCGGCCACTGAGGCTGGATAAGCACGCTCATTACCAGTTCATCTGGTCCTTGAACTCTTCGGTATCCGCTTTAAGCGCATTGATCAGGTCAACCATATCCTGCGGAAGTGGCGCATGCCATTCCATCTGAATACCAGTGACCGGATGATAAAGACGCAGCATGGTAGCGTGAAGAGCCTGACGATCGAATCCGCGCAGCATATTAATGAACGGTTCTGAAGCACCTTTTGGCAGACGTGGACGGCCACCATACAGTTGATCGCCTAACAGAGGATGGTTAATGTGCGCCATATGCACGCGGATCTGGTGTGTACGACCGGACTCCAGACGCAAGCGCAGACGCGTATGAGCACGGAAATGCTCCATGATGCGATAGTGTGTCGTCGCCGGTTTGCCAGTCGGATGAACCGCCATATGCGTACGCTTGGTGGAATGGCGCGCAATCGGCTCATTCACTGTGCCGCCTGCCGTCATTGTACCAATCGCCACGGCTTCATATTCGCGGGTAATTTCGCGGGCCTGAAGTGCGGTCACCAGGTGCGTTTGTGCAGGCACCGACTTCGCCACCACCATCAGACCGGTGGTATCTTTATCCAGGCGATGCACGATGCCGCAGCGCGGTACATCAATAATTGCAGGGTAATAATGCAGCAGCGCATTCAGTACCGTGCCATCAGGATTCCCGGCGCCCGGATGAACAACCAGATCACGGGGTTTATTGATGACTAAAATATCAGTATCTTCATACACGATATCTAAAGCGATATCTTGTGGCAGCCAACGCGCTTCTTCTTCAATTTGCGCATCGATTGCGATAGCCTCGCCACCCAACACTTTTTCTTTTGGTTTGGTCACTTTTTTGCCATTGACCGTGACCCTGTCTTCAAGGATCCAATCTTTTATGCGAGATCTTGAATAATCAGGGAACAATTCGGCCAAAGCCTGATCTAACCGTTGACCGAGTTGAGATTCGGCCACCGTTGCGGTGAGTTGTACTTGTTGTGCCATATGCAGCTTCTTGGTTAACGTTGGGTTTTCACGGCGATGCCGTTTAAAATAATGTGCTATTGTAGCTGGTCTTTGTCGGGAGCTTAACGGACAGTCTCCCAGAATAACACCTGAGGATAATCAAAACGTCATGACGCGTGTGAAATATCTGGTGGCAGCAGCCACGTTGAGCCTGGCGCTGGTCGGTTGCTCCAGTTCCAAAGAAACGGTTCCCGATAACCCGCCTAACGTCCTTTATGCCACTGCCCAGCAAAAGCTGCAGGACGGTAACTTTAAAGGCGCTATTGCGCAATTAGAAGCGCTGGATAACCGCTATCCGTTTGGGCCTTACTCGCAGCAAGTTCAGTTAGATCTGATTTATGCCTATTACAAGTCTGCTGACTTGCCTATGGCTCAGGCTTCTATTGATCGCTTTATGCGTCTGAACCCAACACATCCGAATATCGACTACGTCATGTATATGCGTGGTTTAACGGATATGGCGTTGGATGACAGTGCCCTGCAAGGATTTTTCGGTGTTGATCGTTCAGACCGTGATCCACAGCATGCACGTGCAGCATTCCGTGATTTCAGCCAGTTGATCCACACGTATCCAAACAGCCAGTACGCCACTGACGCGACTAAACGTTTGGTATTCCTGAAAGATCGTTTGGCGAAATACGAGCTGTCAGTGGTGCAATACTACACTAAACGCGGTGCTTACGTCGCTGTCGTTAACCGTGTAGAACAAATGCTGAAAGATTATCCGGATACGAAAGCAACGCATGATGCGCTGCCGTTGATGGAAAACGCCTACCGTGAACTGCAGCTGAACACTCAGGCTGATAAAGTCGCGAAAATTATTGCCGCCAACAGCGCAGCATAATTTTACATGTCCGTGGACAAACGGTAGCTCAGGCTGCCGTTTTTTTTGGCTCTTTTTAGGGGATAATTGCAGAAACACAGGAAAGAATAACGTACTGATCCCATCAATCATGCCTGCTCCTGAATGAAGTCTCAAGGCCTTTCCGGCCATTAATTACCCTGAGTCACATAAACTTCAACATTGACAAAAAGTGACAAAAAACCGCGAGTTTAGGGACGCATTTCGTAAAAAAGGCTGGTATGTTGGATTCATCGGAGACGGAAAGAAGAGAGGTAAGTTATATGACAGTCAACATTACCAGTAAACAAATGGACATCACCCCCGCGATTCGTGAACACATCGAAGGGCGTCTGAAAAAACTGGATAAATGGCAAACTCAGCTCATTAACCCACACATAATCCTGTCGAAAGAACCTCAGGGATTTGTCGCCGATGCGACCATCAGTACACCAAACGGAAAACTGGTTGCCAGTGCTACGCACGATGATATGTACGCTGCGATTAACGAAATGACGACCAAACTCGAGCGCCAGCTCAATAAAGCGCAGCATAAAGGTGAGGCCCGCCGTGCAGAGTCCGGCGTCAAAGAACTCAATCTGGAACCGGTGCAGGAAGAAGAGGAATAACCGGGTTATCCGGCATGTCAGTAACAACGCGCTCTGAGGGGCGCGTTTTTTGTGTCTGAAGGAATCTTATTGACACAGGGAAAACCCAGCGGTTACTTTAAGACTCTGCTCAAACTTATGGAAACAACGTATACATGAATACCCGTCTGTTTTTCTTCGCATTCTTTTTTACCTTCCCCTGATTGGGAGGCGTTTCGTCGCGAAAGAATGAATGCGAAGACGAACAACAAAGCCTCCTGAAAAGGGGGCTTTTTTTATGCCTGCGTTTTACACATTTTGCTGAAAGAAAGAACATCTAAAAGGGTAATAACATGACCGAGAACTCATTACTGGCACTGCGCGAACGCATCAGCGCATTAGACCTGAAATTGCTGGCCCTGCTGGCAGAACGACGTACGATGGCGATTGAGGTCGCGCAATCCAAAATGCACTCTCACCGCCCTATCCGCGATAAAGAACGCGAAGCAGAACTGATTAACACACTGATTCAGGAAGGGAAAAAACAGGGGCTGGACGGCCATTACATCACCCGCGTTTATCAGCTAATCATTGAAGATTCCGTTCTCACACAACAGGCACTCCTGCAGCAACATCTGAATAAAACCTCTTCTGATTCAGCCCGCATCGCTTTCCTCGGTCCGAAAGGTTCATATTCACATCTCGCCGCCCGTCAGTTTGCCGCACGTCATTTCGACCAGTTCATCGAATGTGGCTGCCAGAAATTCCAGGATATCTTTTCTCAGGTTGAAACCGGCCAGGCTGATTACGCGGTATTGCCGATTGAAAATACCAGTTCCGGCTCAATCAATGACGTTTATGACCTGTTGCAACACACCAGTTTGTCGATTGTGGGCGAGCTGACAAACCCTATCGATCATTGCGTTCTGGTGGCGGCAGACACGGATTTATCTCAGATTCAGACGGTTTACAGCCATCCGCAACCCTTCCAGCAATGCAGCCAGTTCATTAACCGCTTCCCTCACTGGAAAATTGAATACTGCGAAAGCACTGCGGCGGCGATGGAAAAAGTGGCGGCAGCCAATTCTCCGCACGTGGCTGCGCTGGGCAGCGAAGCCGGTGGCGCGTTGTACAAATTGCAGGTGCTCGAACACAACCTGGCGAACCAGCAGGAAAACATCACCCGCTTCATTATTCTGGCGCGCAAAGCCATTGAAGTGACAGACCAGGTTCCGGCTAAAACCACGCTGATTATGGCCACTGGCCAGCAAGCGGGGGCGCTGGTGAATGCGCTTCTGGTGCTGCGTGATCAGGGCATCATCATGACCAAGCTGGAATCACGTCCGATCAACGGTAATCCGTGGGAAGAGATGTTTTATATCGATGTGCAGGCAAACCTGCGTTCAGAAGAGATGAAAAAGGCGCTGAAGGATCTGGCTCCAATCACACGCTCGCTGAAAGTTCTCGGCTGTTATCCAAGCGAAAACATCGTTTCCGTCGACCTGTAATTTTCCACAAACAAAAAGGGCGCTGCATACAACTGCAACGCCCTTCTTTTCATTTACAGACAGCATTTCCGAAAAGCTTACTTGCGGTTGTCGTTGGCCTGACGGAGTAACGCACCACTTTCTTTCAGGAAACGCGGTGCATAATCACCGAACCAGTGCTCAACCTGCCTGAACTTATCGATAAACGCCTGTTTATCACCCGTTTCCAGCAGAGCAAGTGCATCACCAAAACGCTGATAGTAACGTTTGATCAGCGCCAGATTGCTTTCTGAGGACATAATAATATCAGCGTAAAGCTGCGGATCCTGTGCAAACAAGCGACCAACCATCGCCAGTTCGAGGCGATAGATCGGTGAAGACAGAGCCAGCAACTGTTCGATTTCAACGTTTTCTTCTGATAAATGCATGCCATAAGCAAACGTTGCAAAGTGGCGTAACGCCTGAATGAACGCCATGTTCTGGTCGTGCTCGACCGCACTGATTTTATGCAGGCGAGCACCCCAGACCTGTAACTGCTCCAGCAACCACTGATAGGCCTGAGGTTCACGACCATCGCAGTACACCACAACCTGTTTTGCCAGGCTGCTGACATCCGGCCCAAACATAGGATGCAAGCCAAGCACCGGACCTTCATGCACCGCCAGCATCGCCTGCAGCGGACGATTTTTCACTGACGCCAGATCCACCAGAATACAGTCATCCGGCAGTTTTGGCAGACGTGCGATCACTTCTTCAGTCAGATGGATCGGTACGCTGACAATCACCATTCCGGCATCCGCCAGTAATGTTTCTGCCTGCGGCCAGTCTTCCTGCTCCAGCACTTTTACCTGATAACCGGAAAGTTCAAGCAGACGAGTGAACAAGCGCCCCATCTGCCCGTTTCCGCCAATAATCACCACCGGGCGCAATGCCGGATGCAATGTTTTGAAGCCTTTATCGTTTTCGCTTGAGTAGGACTCACGCATCACGCGGCGCAATACATCTTCAATCAGATCGGGCGGAACACTGAGGTTCTGCGCTTCCTGACGGCGTGAAGCCAGCATTGCCGCTTCCCGTTCAGGGACATAAATCGGCAAACCATAACGACTTTTGACTTCCCCGACTTCTGCCACCAGCGCAAGACGCCGTGATAAGAGATCTAACAACGCTTTATCAACGTCGTCGATCTGATCGCGCAACGCGTTAAGTTCTGCCACCATAAAAACTTACTCTCCTGCGATTCGTGCCGCCAGCGCGTCGCCCAGTTCCTGATGCATCGTGCGCAGCAGGTTTTCCGTGGTTTCCCAGTTAATGCAGGCATCCGTAACAGACACACCGTATTTCATTTCTGAACGCGGTTGTTCAGAAGACTGGCTGCCTTCGTTCAGATGACTTTCCAGCATCAGCCCCGTGATAGAGCGGTTACCGGCTTTAATCTGATCGATGACAGACTGAGCCACGACAGGCTGGCGACGATAGTCTTTGTTTGAGTTACCGTGACTGCAATCTATCATCAAGGAAGGATGGAGTCCCGCATCGGCCATCTGTTTTTCACAGGCCTGAACGTCCTGCTCGCTGTAGTTTGGCATTTTGCCGCCGCGCAAAATCACATGCCCGTCCGGGTTGCCCTGAGTCTGCAACAGGCAAACCTGACCGGCCTGATTGATCCCCACAAAGCGGTGCGCCATTTCTGCAGCACGCATCGCATTGATCGCCGTACCCAGGCTGCCGTCAGTCCCGTTCTTGAAGCCCACCGGCATTGACAAACCAGACGCCATTTCGCGGTGAGTCTGAGATTCGGTCGTACGCGCACCGATTGCTGACCAGCTGAACAGATCACCTAAGTATTGCGGACTGTTGGGATCCAGCGCTTCTGTTGCCAGCGGTAACCCCATGCCGACCAGTTGCAGCAGCAAATCACGGGCAATGTGCAGACCCGCTTCCACATCAAACGTGCCGTCCATGTGCGGATCGTTAATTAACCCTTTCCAGCCGACAGTGGTCCGCGGTTTTTCAAAGTAAACACGCATCACGATGTACAAACGATCGCTGAGTTCGGCCGCCAGTGTTTTCAGGTGACGCGCGTAATCCAGCGCCGCATCCACGTCATGAATTGAGCAAGGGCCACACACCACCAGAAGACGAGGATCACGACCATGGACGATATCCGCGATGGTTTTACGTGCTTCGGAAATACTGTTTTCGTCGCTGACGCTTAAAGGAAAACGGTTTTTCAGCTCTTCAGGAGTGATAAGGATTTGTTCAGCAGTGATATGAACATTATTCAGGGCGTCTTTTTGCATGATCGTGTTCCGTTATAAGGAAAATGGGCTGCCACGGCGGCATCTGCGGACAACATTAACACAGCACGTAAACTTAGCAAGCCTTAGTTGTAAACTTAACATTACCATTTCACCATTGATATGCAGACAACGGAAAGTTAACTTTACATAAAAAGCGAATCAGACGAAAAGGATGTACCGTAAATATTACACATGGTTTGTCAGCGGTGAAAAAGGAATTTCAGGGGAGGGAAGGAGAACAACGTCAGAAATACCCTCAGCAACAGGGAGCTGCTGAGGAGACGAAATTTACAGATTACGATCCAGGGTAATAAATACCTGCCCTAAAGCAGTCACTTCATCCACGCCACACTCGAAATGGCTTTCCTGACGCGTCACGCTCAGACGGTTACCAGGAATACGGGCCACATCATAAACGTCCAGATCACCATCAATGTCCAACAGCCAGCGACCATTGCCGGGATGTGTGCTGCCCAGATCGATAATCCATGAATGATTGCCTTTCACGATATACGCAGGCTGCGCCAGCGAATCGTCCAATAGCGAAGGGTCAACCGTCCAGAGGCCTTCTTCCTCAAGCTCCCCGCCGCGCAATCTCAATTTTTTAAGCTGACGGATTTCACCTGACGCCACGGCAGCCGAAGAGCTTGCATCCTGCATCGCGCCTTTGCCCGTTGCCAGCCAGCGCAACGAGACGCCGGTATCCAGCGCACAGGCCACGACCACATCACCGGGGAAATAATCTCTTCTTACCCAGGTACTTATCGTGCCAGATGATAATCCATACAGATCCCCCAGTTCCTTCTGCATGCTAAAGCCGTAAGCCTGAAGCATACGCGTCAGAACAGCTTTTCCACCTTCAAGTTCATCTAATTGCATCTGGCGAAAACCCCTGAATCTGTAAATATCATCTTGACAACTCGCAAATGCAAGTTTAGATTGATTATGTAATGTACCGACAGACGACCATGATACCAAATTTACGGCGTCGTGGAGAAATAAGGAGACGCGATGTTTTTAGGAACAGAGCAGCAGCGCCAGACCGGCCTGCGCCATATCGCTCATCTGAAAGAAACTTATTTCGTTCAGAGTAAGAATCAGGTTGAGGTTATTTATGATCAGGCTCCTGAAAAATGGAAACTCACATTATGTTTTCACGCCGGTCTTAAACGCCATCATACCTTACTGACATATTCACAATTAAATGATGAGGAAAAAATGAAAATAATGCAGGCATTATTATCACTTCGCCACTTCACGGCGATATTTAAAAGAGAACTTTACTGATGGCAGACTGGATAGATGAATCGCAGGAGTATCAGTTAAAAATCCTCGAAGCGCAGATTACGCAGGCAACCCGTACCCGGCCTGCACTGTCGGCCTTCTTCTGCGTGGATTGTGATTCTCCGATTGCGGAGCCACGCAGGAAAATCATCCCCGGTGTACAGCGATGTATTGAATGTCAGGAAATTGAGGAGATTAAAAGAAAGAATTACCGCCCCGTATAAAAAGTCTAATTAATATTATTAAAATTAATCATCACGCTGGAAATAATATTATTTCCGGAGAGGATTTTCTATTTTATTTTTCGGAATAAATGTATGTCAGAGAATATCAGAGGCAGAACAATCCCTTCGCCCCCACCTGCATTTAACCGGACACCAGGGCAATATTTTGCGGGTGCCTGGTGGTGGAATGCCCCCCGCGCAGCGCTCAGCAGCCCGCTGGAAAAACCACTGACCCGTGACTTTTGTCAGCGCCAGCAAACGGCCCTTTCTCAGCTGGCAGCACTGCCCCGTTGCGTGCGCACGCCGTTATATCAGCGGTATACATTTTTACTGGAAACTAAAGGAGTGCGCGTGGCGTTTCATTTCCTGATGACAGTTTTCACGCAACGCGTATGGCCGCGTATTAAGCTGGTAAATGCGCGAAACACACTGAATCGTCAAATCTCGCAAAAGCTACTCACTGAAGAAGAAATGTTTAACCGCTTGCCCGATCTTAATGATGACGGTCTGAGAAGGCTGGCCAACAAACTTGCCGTGCAAATGCAGGATGCCTATGAATATCACTGTGAATGCTGGCTGAAAAACCGTCCTGACGAACCCGGCATTTTGTTGCGCGACAGCACACAGCAGGAAATTTACGGGCATGTCGCCGCGATGGCACGTTCCTGCCGCGTACAACCTCTTTACTGGCAGAAATGGCAAAAAGGCCGTATGACAACGCATTCGGCTGTCGCCAGCATTTCACGTCTGGTCAGCGGCGAATGGTGGGAAAAACAGCTGCGTTCAAAACAGCGTTTGTGGCGGGAATCCCTGATGATTGCCTGCGGTTATGTCAGCCGCGCGACATCGCCTTATGCCAGTAAAAACGCCATCCGTGACGTGGTATCACGCCGCTTATCCGCCATCAACTACCTGAAACAGTGCCAGCTCGAAAATGTTGAATCCGGTGAAACGCTGAGTTTGCTGGATACCGTATTGGCCAGCATTTCCAATCCCAAACTTCGTCGTATGGAACTGATGACGCTGATCGCCGGCGTCGAAGATGTCGCTGACCGGCAGCGCGACTGTGGGCTGTTTATTACGCTGACCACGCCGTCAAAATATCATCCGCTGAAAACCACCGGAACCCGTACTGCTCCAATCTTTAATAAGAAATGGGAGCAGCACGCGTTTACCCCCAAAGATGCGCAGCGTTATCTGGTGGCTGTCTGGGCAAAAATCCGTACCACTTTTAAAGACCGGAACCTGAAAGTTTACGGCGTGCGCGTCGTCGAACCGCATCATGACGGCACGCCGCACTGGCACATGATGTTGTTCACACCGCAGCATCAGCAGCAAAAAGTGACAGAGGTTATGCGCCGTTATGCTCTTGAAGAAGATTCGGATGAACCGGGTGCCGCTGAGTCACGTTTCAATTGCAAGCCGCTTAACCGGGGTGGGGCAGCCGGCTATATCGCGAAATACGTCGCCAAGAATATCGATGGATACGCGCTCGATGGCGAAACCGATTTTGACTCTGGACGCTTGCTGACAGATATCGCCACTGCGGTCACCTCCTGGGCCTCGACGTGGCGGATCCCACAATTCCACGCCATCGGTATTCCCTCGGTCGGCGCCTGGCGAGAATGCAGGCGGATCCGCTACCAGAATCTGACCAGCCGTTTTGACGCACGGGTTGAAAACGTGCGCAGCGCTGCCGATGAAGGTGATTTCGCCCGTTATATTCAGGCACAAGGTGGTATTCACATTCCCCGCAAGGCGCAAACGGTTCGCGTTGCCCGTCAACTCAGCGAGGAGAAAAATGCCTACGACGAGCCCCGCAATAAAGTCATCGGCATTTATGCCCCTCATCTGGGCATCTCTCATATTTTTCTGACACACACTGCACAGTGGCGGATTGTCCGTCACCGGCCTTCTTATACGGAAATATCGAAGATTCGTATACCTTGGAGTTCTGTCAATAACTGTGGATCGCCTCCCGCCTGACAAAGTCAGTCATTGATACAAAAACCGCGCCAATAAAAATTCATACATAAATTCAATGGATTATAAATTTTAAAATACTCTGGCTGTTGACGTATCAGATCAATTAAAGAATACTGTATATAAACACAGTATCTGGCGAGGGGAGAAAATGGAAAACCTGACTAAACAACAGTTAACGTTGTCCAGGATACAATTGATCGCAGACATTTCGCAGACGGCGCAATGCAATCCAAAAGAATTCCTGGTCGTGATGTCACTGATCTCAGAGCTGGCCAGCCAGGCGCTGACTGACGAGAACCAGGACGTTGTGTATTGCAACGGGAGCACTGACGACACCCACTGATTGCCAGATCCTGCGGCGGTAGTAGCCAACATTACTGGCGCTTGCCCGACCGGTTTCCCTCCGGACTAAGCGCCCCGCCCTTTCCCTCTCTTCGCTGTCTGCTTACCTGTTGTGCCAGCTGTTTCACATCCCACTCAGATTGCCGCCCGGCGTGCTATTGCGCAGACTGAACTCACCTCCTGACGATTTCACTCACTTGTGGAGAAAGTTCATGAAAGTCTATGCAGAACAGGGCGATACCCTCGATTCTCTTTGCTGGCGCTATTACAACCGCACGGCACTCGTCGTCGAAAAAGTGTATGCCGCCAATATTGGCATCGCGGATTTAGGCCCGTTATTACCTCACGGCACAGCCGTCTTTATGCCCGACATTGCAGAACAACCGGTTCAGGAAACGATCAAATTATGGGACTGAATACGGAGCGCATCAGTTCAGGCTGCGCCTATTTCATCGCCACTTCGCTGACCTGGCTCGCCAGTCTGACATCGCAGGACGTCGCCTTTCTGGTCGGCTCAGCAGTTGGCGTCGGCACGTTTTTGATCAACTGGTACTACCGGCGCAAAAGCTATCAGTTGCTGGCACGTAAAGGTCTGAGCAAAGACGACTATGAAAACCTCAACTCTTAAACGCTGTAGTGCCGCCGTGGTCCTGGGGCTGATGGCAGCACTGCCAGGCTACAGCTCCTTGCAGGTGTCAGAAGAGGGTCTGCGGTTGATCACCGATTTTGAAGGCTGTCAGCTGCAACCCTATCAATGCAGCGCTGGCGTATGGACCAGCGGCATCGGTCATACGGCCGGCGTTAAACCGGCACAGGAAGTCACCGAACATCAGGCCGCTGAAAATCTGCTGGGGGATATTCAGCAGACAGAGCGCGCCGTAAAAAAATGTATGCCGGTGATCATGCCGCAACCGGTTTTTGATGCCGTGGTGTCCTTCAGTTTTAACGTCAGCACCGGTGCCGCCTGTAAATCAACACTGGCGTTTTTCATCAACCAGCAGCAGTGGCAACAAGCCTGCGACCAGTTGCCGCGCTGGGTTTTCGTTAATGGCGAACGCAACCGGGGTCTGGAACGCAGGCGAAATGCCGAACGTACTCTCTGCCTGAAAGGAGTCTGAATGCGTCTGTTAACAGCACTTCTGGCGGGGATGGTTTTACTGGTCGCCATCCTGTTGCTTTCCAATCGCTCATTACAGCACGACCTCAACAATGCCAGTCAGCAACGCGATGCCCTGATTACACAGTTACAACAACGCGAGCAGTTGATCGCCACACTGAACCAGCAAATGCGCCAGCGCGAGCAAGCTGAACTGGCGTTACGCGAAGACCTGAACACCGCCCGGCAAGTGATGCAAAGCCGTGAGCAACAAAGGCAGAGGAGCCTCCATGATGATCCGCAAACCCGTCAGTGGGCTGACAGCAGTCTGCCTGCTGATATCAACCGGTTGCACCAGCGTCCCGCCTTCAGCTCCGCCAGCGATTATTTACGTTGGCTGTCCGGCGGTCAGCTCATGCCCTATTCCGGCCAGCAAACCGGCCACCAATGAAGATCTGAGTACCGACATTCTTCAGCTGGAGTCCGCGCTGATGGATTGCGGCTTACAAATTGAAGCCATCAAAAAGTGTCAGGAGGCACAACATGCAAAAACCGATTCAATTGCAACAACGGCTGATTGAACAGATCCCCTTGCTTGCGGCTACGCCTGAAAAACTGGTGATTGCCACCGGGCCGGGCAATGTGGTGGCCACATCTGCACCTTCGCTTTCTTTTGAGTACCGCTATCCGCTGACAGTGACGATCACTGACGACGCGCTCAGCGAAACGCTGGTCGATCTGGCCGTGGTCACCGTTCTCGACTGGCTGCAGGTTAATCAGCCTGAAATTCTCGGCAACGCCTTGCACCGGCTAAATGATTTTACCTTCACTCAGCAGGAACGAAGCCTCGCTCTGGTGCTGCAACTGACAGAACGCGTCCAGGTAAGTGACAAGGATGAGGTGCGCACCATCACTCATCTCCCGGAACCGCCACTGCCAGAAAATGTGGCGCTGCCGCGTCAGGTTTATCTCAACGGCGAACTGATCAGCAGCTGGACGGTGTAACCCGATAAACCTTGTTGTGTCAGCCGCTGGCGAACGGTCACCGGTTGTCGCTCAACCCTCTGAAACGGCATCCTTTATCCCATGAATACGACTCTTCAACTCAACGACATAATGCGGCTGATTGGCAATCTGGTACGCATCGGCAAAGTCTCCGAACTGGATCTTGCCAACGCCCGCTGCCGCGTCAAAACGGGCAGCAACGTGACAGCCTGGCTGCCGTGGATGACGCATCGCGCCGGACGTACGCGCAGCTGGTGGGCGCCCTCCGTCGGTGAACAGGTTTTGCTGCTCTCGATGGGCGGCGAGCTTAATACGGCATTCGTGTTACCGGCAGTATTTTCTGATGCTTCGCCCGCCCCATCTGCCTCGCCGGACGCCTTTCATCTGGCCTTCCCGGACGGCGCAGTTTTTGAATACGAACCGGCACAAAGCGCTCTGAAAGTGACGGGAATTAAAACAGCCGTGATTAACGCAGCGCAAAAGGTTGAGGTGACCGCACCCGAAATCCGCTGTACCGCCAGCACCCGCATCACGCTCGACACGCCGGAAGTAGTTTGCACCAGCAAACTGACTACCGGATCTCTCGAGGTGAAACAAGGCGGCACGCTGACCGGCAACTTAACCCACAGCGGCGGCAGCCTGACATCCAACGGCATCGTTGTGCACACTCACCGCCACAGCGGTGTTCAGACCGGCGGCGGTCAGACAGGAGGCCCGCAATGAGCAATCCCAAGTACCTGGGGATGAACAGAAACAGCGGTATGGCTATCGAAGATCTCGACCATATCCGCCAGTCCGTGAGCGACATTTTGAATACACCGGTCGGTTCCAGAGTGATGCGCCGCAATTACGGTTCGTTACTTTCTGAGCTGATCGACCAGCCGCAAAACGGCGCACTGCAACTGCAGATGATGGCAATTTGCTACACCGCATTGTTGCAGTGGGAACCCCGCATTTCACTGAATGCCATCACTTTCGAGACCGATTACACCGGCAAGATGGTGGTGGAACTGACCGGAAGCCGTAACGACACGGCAACGGATTTTTCCCTGAATATTCCTGTGAGCTGACACTTATGGCAACGATCGATTTGAGCCAGTTACCGGCCCCCGATGTGGTCGAACAACTGGATTATGAAACCCTGCTTGAAGAACGTAAAACGACGCTGATTTCGCTCTATCCAGCCGATCAGCAGGAGGCCATCAGCCGCACGCTGACGCTGGAATCCGAACCGCTGGTCAAACTGTTGCAGGAGAATGCCTACCGCGAACTGATCCTGCGCCAGCGAGTTAACGAATCCGCCCGCGCCGTGATGGTGGCCTATGCGACGGGCAGTGATCTGGATCAGCTTGCGGCGAATTTCAACGTTCAGCGCCTGGTTTTACAGCCTGCGGATATCAATACAATCCCCCCAAAAGCCGCCGTTCTAGAAGCCGATAGCGATTTACGCGTGCGTATTCCTCAGGCGTTCGAAGGGTTGAGCGTGGCGGGCCCGACCGGAGCTTACGAATATCATGCTCGTTCGGCAGACGGACGCATTGCGGATGCATCGGCTATCAGCCCGTCTCCCGCTGAAGTGACCGTCACTATTTTGTCACGAGACAACGATGGCGTTGCCTCTGATGACTTGCTCATTGCCGTTGAAAAAGCCCTGAACGATGAAGATGTCAGGCCTGTTGCCGATCGCGTCACTGTGCAGGCGGCCGAGATTGTGCCTTATCAGATTGATGCCGTGCTGTATGTCTTGCCCACACCTGAAATTGAGCCTGTTCGCGCGGCCTCTGAAGCGCAGTTAAAAACGTATATCAATACGCAAAGTCGGCTAGGCCGTGATATCCGGCTTTCTGCAATCTATGCCGCTCTGCATGTTGAAGGCGTTCAGCGGGTAGAGCTGTCGTCACCGCTGGCGGATATCGTGCTTGATAAAACTCAGGCGTCACTCTGTACCGGTTACTCACTGACAGTGGGAGGCTCGGATGAGTGATCGTCTGTTACCCTCGGGTTCCACTCAGCTTGAGGTTGCGGCCACGCAGGCGCTATCGCAAATCGGTAATCTCAGCGTTCCTCTGCGTGAACTCTGGGATCCTGATACCTGTCCGCTGGAGCTGCTGCCTTATCTTGCCTGGTCATTTTCGGTCGATCGCTGGGATGAAAACTGGACCGAACCAGCGAAACGCTCTGCAGTTAGCGCGGCCTGGTTCGTTCATAAACATAAAGGAACTATCGGGGCTTTGCGGCGGGTCGTTGAACCGCTGGGATATTTAATTCGCGTCACCGAATGGTGGCAGACCAACGATATTCCGGGCACTTTTCGCCTCGATGTCGGCGTGCTTGAAACGGGCATCACGGAAGAAATGTATCAGGAACTCGAACGTCTGATCACCGATGCCAAACCCTGCAGCCGCCATCTGAACGGTCTCTCCATCAATCTGGATGTCACGGGTGATTTTTATATAGCAGCAGCGACTTACGACGGAGAAGAACTGACGGTTTATCCGTATTTCCCCGAAACCATTACAGCATCCGGATCCGCGTTTACCGGTTCAGCAATCCATTTAATCGACAACCTGAGAGTGAATTATGACAGCTAAATATTATGCCCTGCTGACCAATCTGGGCGCAGCGAAACTGGCCAATGCGACGGCGCTGGGTACGCAACTCAGCCTGACCCAAATGGCGGTCGGTGATGGCGGCGGTACCCTGCCAACACCGGACCCTGCTCAAACGCAATTAATTGGCGAAAAACGCCGGGCGGCGCTCAATTCACTGAGTGTTGATCCGGCAAATACTAATCAGATTATCGCCGAACAAATTATCCCTGAGGATCAGGGCGGATTCTGGATCCGAGAAATTGGCTTATTTGATCAGGACAATACGCTGATTGCTATCGCCAACTGCCCTGAAACCTATAAACCCCAGTTACAGGAAGGCAGTGGCCGGACGCAGACGGTTCGTATGATTTTAGTGGTAAACAGCACTGACGCGGTCACGCTGAAAATTGATCCGTCTGTGGTACTGGCAACACGCAAATATGTCGATGATAAAGTCATTGAGGTTAAGGCCTATGCAGACAGTCTTATGGCTGCTCACCTGGCGGCAGCTTCGCCTCATCCACAATATGAAATACCTGTTGGTATCCCCCTTCCCTGGCCGACAGCAACTCCACCGGCTGGTTGGTTAAAATGTAATGGCGCTGCGTTTGATAAGGCAAAATATCCTAAGCTCGCCGCTGTTTACCCACTGGGTTTGTTGCCTGATTTGCGAGGCGAGTTTATTCGTGGTTGGGATGATGGCCGAGGAGTTGATACCGGACGAGTGATCTATGGCGCTCAGGGAGCTACCGGGATCAGAACCGCGGCGCTGGATTACTTCGGAGTCGATGAGACAGCGGCCGGAGCAACAATAGGCACTTCGTTTGTTGCCGCTGACTCAGCTAGCACTTTACAGCCCGCAGGAGCGAAAAGCCCAGCCAACACTACTCTTGGCTCCATCTTGGCGGACAACAGCATGACCGCCGTACAATCATCCTCCGGTTTGACAAATCCTGCTGGTGTATGGATCACTATGCGTCCTCGTAATATCGCTTTTAATTATATTGTTCGGGCAGCCTGATCCTCTTAAAACGTAAAAACTTCCGGACCTGTGCAAAGAGATAATTATTATTATCTCTTTTTTATTTCCCCTCTCTGTTGTGCCACCGCCCCCACGCCCCTGATCAAATGCGCTTTCTGTTGCGAACCGGCATCCTTGCTTTACCACCCACAACAGAGAGAGTCACCCTGATGGCTGATTATCATCACGGCGTGCGTGTTGTCGAAATCAACGACGGCACCCGCGTTATTTCCACCGTTTCCACAGCAATTATCGGCATGGTTTGTACCGCAGAAGATGCGGATGCGACTGTTTTCCCTTTGAATACCCCGGTTCTGATCACTGACGTTCTGGCGGCCAGCGGTAAAGCGGGCACCAGCGGAACATTGCGTGCCGCGCTTCTGGCGATTGCTGACCAGTGTAAACCGGTCACCGTCGTGGTACGTGTCGCCACGGGTGAAGATGAAGCCGCAACCACCAGCAACATCATTGGCGGTTCTGATGCCAATGGCCGTTACACCGGTATGAAAGCGCTGCTTTCTGCGCAGGCAGAGCTGGGCGTGAAGCCTCGTATTCTGGGTGTTCCTGGTCTGGATAACCAGGCTGTCGCGACCGCGCTGGCAGGTGTTTGTCAGCAGCTGCGTGCGTTCGGTTATGTCAGCGTTTATGGTGCAAAAACCATTTCCGATGCGATCAAATACCGCGACAACTTCAGCCAGCGCGAGCTGATGCTGATCTGGCCAGACTTTGTTAACTGGAATACCACCACCAGCCAGTCTGATATCGCTTATGCCACCGCCCGCGCTCTGGGTTTACGCGCCAAAATTGACCAGGACACTGGCTGGCATAAAACCTTATCCAACGTCGGCGTTAACGGTGTTACCGGTCTGTCCGCCAGTGTCTTCTGGGATTTGCAGGCAACGGGTACCGACGCGGATTTGCTGAACGAAGCCTGTGTGACAACACTGGTGCGCAAAGACGGTTTCCGTTTCTGGGGCAACCGGACCTGCAGCGATGACACACTGTTCCTGTTCGAAAACTACACCCGTACAGCGCAGGTTCTGGCCGACACCATGGCCGAAGCGCACATGTGGGCGGTCGATAAACCAATGACCCCGACACTGGTGCGCGACATGATTGACGGCATCAAAGCCAAAATGCGCGAAATGAAATCAGCGGGTTACATCATTGACGGCGACTGCTGGTATGACGAAACCGCGAACACCGCTGAAACTCTGAAGGCCGGTAAGTTGTATATCGATTACGACTACACTCCGGTTCCTCCACTGGAAGATCTGACCCTGCGCCAGCGTATCACCGACTCTTACCTGGTGAACTTTGCCGCGTCCGTAAACAGCTAAGGAGACAAAAACTCATGGCACTTCCTAAGAAATTGAAATACCTGAACCTGTTTAATGACGGGAACAGCTACCTCGGTCTGGTCTCCTCACTGACGCTGCCGAAACTCACCCGTAAACTGCAAAACTATCGTGGCGGCGGCATGAGCGGTTCGGTCGCGGTGGACTTCGGGCTGGATGACGATGCGCTGACGCTGGAATGGTCCATCGGCGGTCTGGATGAGCTGGTTCTGCAACAATGGGGCAGCACATCAGACATTCCGCTGCGGTTTGCCGGTTCATTGCAGCGCGACGACACCGGTGATGTCTCCGCAGTCGAAGTGATGATGCGCGGCCGTCACAAAGAGTTTGATTTCGGTGAGTACAAACAGGGTGAAGACACTGAAACCAAAGTCACCACCCAGTGTACGTATTTCAAACTGACCATCGATGGCAAAGAGCTGATTGAGATCGACACCGTCAATATGGTCGAAGTCGTCAACGGCGTTGACCGTCTGGCGGAACACCGTACCGCACTCGGCCTGTAATTCCCTCCTAAAGCCGGCAGTCATTGCCGGCTTCATTTCCCACTCAAGCAGGAAAACACATGAACCCGACTGACATTAATGACAACACCGTGATTCTTGACGTTCCGCTCAAACGCGGCGAGATGGAAATCACCGAAGTTCAGGTCACCAGACCCACTGCGGGCAGCTTACGCGGTATCGGTCTTGCGGCACTGGCGAACGCGGATGTAGACGCGCTGATCACCATTTTACCGCGCATCACCTATCCGAACCTGACCAAAGAAGAGTGCTCGCGCCTGGAGCTGCCGGATCTGATTGCGCTGGCAGGTAAGGTGATAGGTTTTTTATCGCCGAAACCGGTGGCGTAAGTATTGCGCCCCGCCTCACCGTGGATGACCTGATGGCAGATATCGCGGTGATATTTCACTGGCCGCCGTCCGAGATGGACGGTATGTCACTCACCGATCTGCTGAACTGGCGACATAAGGCACTGCAACGCAGCGGAGTAAAAACAGATGAGTAATCTCGAACAGTTACCTCACACGCTGGAAAAAATAAATCAGGATCTGGCCGCCTTCAGGGCCGAAACCGACAAGGTCAGAGAAAACCTGCTGATGCTGCCCGGGAAGACATTATTCAGCGTCGTCTCAGAAGACATCACTGATGCTTCCCTTCAGTTTGAAAAGTCGCTTTTCGCCCCGGACAGCGAAACCGAAACGCAGGCATTTTCCGGCCTGAAAAAGGCGGTGGTCAGCCAGCCGGCAGAAAAGTTGCGGCAGCAACGCCCGATGCAAATGGAACAGAAAGGGCTGGAGATCGGGCAACAGTTTAAAAATCGCGAACTGAAAATTGGCCAGTTAAAAAATATCAGCTCATCAGCCCTTTCCTTTGCACAACCGAAACTGGCGCTGGCGCAAACTTTTCTCAAACCGGGTGCAGATCTGGAGGCCGGGCTGGCTGAAGTGCAGTCGGTCCTCGGACTGAAAAATGACGATCCGCACGTTGCCGCTCTGCGTCAGCAAAGTCTTTCGATGGCGGCTTCCGGCCATTCGCCAGCGGAGGTTGTCGCCAGACAGCAGGCATTAGCGAAAGGCGGAATGAATGCCGATCAGGTTCTGGAACAAACACCGGCGGCACTGAATGGCGCAACGCCTGCTGCGCAGATGGCGGTGACCGTGAAAGGCGACAATCTGGATGGCGATATCACTAAGTTATTTGCCACCTGGGACACTATCCGTATCAATCTTTTTGACGGGCAAAGTGCCGCCCTGCGTGAACTGACGCAAACGGCTACCAGCTGGCTGGGCACGATCAATACCTGGATCACCGATAATCCTATGCTGGTGAATTCCCTGCTCGGTCTGGCATTAGGCATCACGGGCATTGTCGGCGGTATGGGTGCGCTCGGCATGGTCATCGCGCCGGTGCTCAGCGGCATCAGTATGCTGATGGCGGGAGCCGGTTTGCTTGGGACTATTTTTACCGGTACCGGTGGCATGATTGCCGCAGCGTTCACGGCCATCGGGTTGCCACTTCTGCCCGTCATCGCACTGATTGCCGGGATCGGGATCGCCGTAGTGAAACTTTGGGAACCGATCAGTGCCTTTGTCGGCGGAGTAATTGACGGATTTACTGCGGCAATGGGGCCAATAAGTGGCGCGTTTACACCGTTCAAAACCGCGCTGGGATGGATTACGGATTTGTTTGAGCCAATCCACTTCACTCAGGACACCCTGAGCGGCTTCACTGATATCGGCAAAGAGGTCGGAGAAGCGATCGCAGAGATTTTCGTCACGCTGAATAAAGCCGTCTCTCAAATCGGCGAAGTCTTTAGCTGGGCGAAAAAAGGATGGGACTCCATTTTTGGTGACAATGAACCCGCTGAACGCCCGGATATTTCAACACCGCCCTTAGATGGCATCTCCCCAACCGGCGGTGCGCTGAACCTGTATCAGCCAGTTAAAAGCAGCGTGGCCAACAACCTGACGGATAACCGGGCAACGACGGTAAATTTAAGTTTCACCGCTACCCCGGAGACGGATCATAACCAGGTCAGAGCCTGGATCGAGGATTCCATTAACCAGCGGGAATGGAACAATACCAACAATCTCCTCAGCCAGTACAACAACGGAGGGATTTACTCATGATGATGTCGCTGGGTTTATTTGTGTTTAAGTTGAGCACGCTGCCCTATCAGAATACGAACCGTCAGGTGAACTATGGCTGGGGGGCGAACGCGCGTTTCGGACAGCGTCCGGTCTCTCAGTTTCTCGGGCTGGGTGAGGAAACGATAAAAATCACCGGGCAATTATTGCCTGAAATGACCGGCGGCATGCGCTATTTGCAGGCACTGCAGAGCATGGCAGATTCAGGGCGGGCATGGCCGCTCATTGAAGGCAGTGGCACGATTTACGGCATGTTCGTTATCAAAAGTATAGCCAATGACAATGCCGAGTTTACTTCCAGCGGCCAGGCGCGAAGCATCAATTTCACGCTCAATCTGACGCGCGTCGATGAATCGCAGGCCGCCATGTTCGGCGATCTGCTGACCCAGGCCGAGGGCTTATATAACAAGGCCAGTTCGGCACTCAACAATTTCGCCAGCGGAGTCTGATCATGCTTACTGATTTGCAGCTACCCGTTGGCGCACGCATCACGCCCGCATTCACGCTGACGATAAAAAATAAGGTGCTGGAAGAAAATATCTCTGCTCGGATCATCAGTTTATCTGTCACGGATAACAGCGGTTTTACCGCAGACACATTGAATTTAACCTTCGATGACAGCGACGGGCAATTGCAAATGCCCGTTCGCGGCACCGTTTTGCATCTGCATCTGGGATGGTCGAAACAGGCGCTCTATGACTGCGGCTATTTCACGGTCGATACAGTCACTCATTCCGGCTCTCCGGACAAAATAGGTGTGGTTGCCCGCAGCGCAGATTTCCGCGGTTCCTTTGATAACAAAATCAGCCAGTCTTACGATGATTACACGCTCGGCGCGATTGTCAGAATCATTTCAAGCCGGAATAAATTAGATCTGCCAGTAATCCCGCAGGAACTTGATAGCGTTAAGATCCCGCATATTGACCAGACCAGCGAAACGGACAGCTACTTTCTCACCCGGCTGGCACAACGTTACGGTGCGCAGGTAACGGTTAAAAACGGCGCAATTTTATTTTTTAAAGCAGGCACCGGTCGAACCTCTTCCGGACAAGCAATCCCCTGGAAAACCATTGTCCGCAGTGACGGCGATAACCACAACTATCAGATGGTCGATAAGAAGGCATACGATGGCGTGAAGGCGCAGTGGCATGATCTCAAAACGGCGACCACCAGCAATGTTGCTCTCAAGCGTTCGCCCGCAGAAGGCAAAGAAGCCCAGCCTGCCAGTTACATCGCGGGATCCGGGACAAATGTTCTTGAACTGGGCAAAATATTTCCTGACGAAGAGACTGCTAAGCGGGCTGCGGATTCAGTGTTCAATCAGATTCAGAATGATGCCGCAACATTCAGCATACGGCTGGCCCTGGGACGTGCTGATTTGAGTGCGCAATCTCCGGTCAATGTGCAAGGGTTTAAAGACGTGATCGACAGTCAGCGCTGGGTGATTGATTCCGCTCTGCATGAGATTAATGAGAAAGGTTTTACTACTAAATTGATTCTGAAACCTTATATTGCAGATATCACTTATCAGTCGTCAATTTTGCAATTATAACTTGCTTTTGCGAGTTATAAGTTCATAATTACCTCATTGCTTACCTGTTATGCCGGAGGTTTTTATGATGCATTGTCCACTTTGCGGAAAAGTAGCCCATACGCGTTCGAGCCGCTATCTGAGTGAATCGACCAAGGAACGCTATCATCAGTGCCAGAATATCAAATGCAGTTGTACTTTTGCGACGCATGAATCAGTCGCCCGGGTTATCTCAAAACCGGGTAGCCAACCTGCCACTGCGTAGCCATTTTGTAGTCACTGATGTAAAAAAAAGGGGTTAGCCGATGGCTAACCCCTTGTTCTATATTAACTAGTAGATGTCGCGTTAGCGATACCTTAGTTAAGACGCTTTTAAGGATGGATATTGATTTATATATATTTTTATTATTTTTCAGCAAGTTAAATCAATACTTACCGCAATGAAATGCAGTGCTATGCAACCTTCGCCGCCACTTTGCCGCCATTTTTGAAAGCTAACGGATTCAAATTTATTGCCTCTTCCAGGTGGTCTGGAGCAAAGTGCGCATAGCGCATTGTTTCGCGAATATTGGCATGACCGAGTATGCGCTGTAGCACCAAAATATTGCCGCCATTCATCATGAAATGAGAGGCAAAAGTGTGTCGTAAGACATGCGTTTTTTGCCCTTCTGGTAATTCGATATCGGTCAGGGCTAGCGCCTTTTTAAACTCTTGATAGCATGGTTTGAACATCTTCCCCTGCATCACTTTTAGTTCATCATATAGCCAGTCTGCGATCGGGACGGTCCGGTTTTTCTTACCCTTGGTTTTAAAAAAAGTCAGTTTATTTGGTGATAATTGAGAACGGCTCAACCCTTCTGCCTCACTCCAGCGCGCTCCTGTTGCTAAGCAAATCTTGACAATACAAGTTAGGTTATCTTTTCCATAGCGTTCACATGCTGCAATCAGTTCCTTGATCTGCGCGTCTGTGAGCCAGGACATTTCCTTTTCTTCTTCTTTAAAGGTTCGCACGCCATCAAGAGGATTAGGTAGCGACCATTCACCTAATCGTTTTAGCTCGTTGAACATAGCATCAAGATACTGTTGCTCTCTGTTCACTGTTATCGGTTTGGCAATCCATTTCTCTGGATTCTCATGATAACCGTTGCTGATCTCTCCACGCAGCCGTTTGCCGCGATATGTAGACCAGTCTTTTGCAGTTAACTGTGAGGCAATTGGATCCTTGAGGCCGTTACAAATAATACGTAACTTCCCCATGCGAGACTTGCCCGCAGAAAGCGTCTGCCCGTGAAGCTTATCCCAAAGCTCAATAAGCTCACTGAGTTTACGCCGATCCTCCTTCTCACCGAGCCACGGCTTATTTTTAGTTTCTTCTAGGGTGAAGGTTTCAAATGCTACAGCCTCCCCTTTGGTAGCAAAGGTTTTGCGCAGGCGCTTTTTGTCGCGCCCGTTTGGGTAGCTTTCAACTAGCCATTGTCCTGAGGGAAGTTTTCTTACGGTCATGCAGCACCTACAAAAGAAATGATGTGATTAGCCATGCTCAAAAAATTAATACATGGCTAATTAGAGATGATTTAATTTTGAACGATACTGACGATGTCACCTGTATTTAAATCTACTCTCGCGGCAACTTGCTCCTTAACAACGGCCCCGTAGGCGTTCTTTCCTTTGAAAGTTGTTTTGACAATACCATGAGGATCCTTTCCTAAAACAATGCTGGATACCGTTTCAACATGCTTGTAAGAGTCATCATCATTCATACTTTTCTTAATGAGTTTTTCAAGTGGGCGGTATGACCCATTCCACCCGCTAAAATTAGCTTGAAATGCATCGAGATTTATACGTTTGGATAAGGCAGCAGGGTTTGTTTCATACTCACCCTCGCACCACCCTAAGACCGTGCTTAAAGGTAGGCTCCCATCTTTCAATAAACTATTTTCACTCATGCACGCATAGAATGAATCACTACTTTTAGTGTCAATTTTTTTAAACTTTACATAGTCGCCAATAATTTCATGTCGTGTCGCCTGAGCTTCGCGTCGATAATCGCTTAAAGATAAATCAGCGTATTCAAATTTAGCTGGTTCCGCGGCCTTCGGCTCACTTTTGGTATTGGTATCTACAGTGGTCTTAGGTGTTGGATCGAGCTTCGCACCAGCTACAGCAGCAACTATGAAGACAACTATATAAACCAAACTTGAGCGTTTTCTATTTGGCATAAGAACAAGTTCAGGTTTAGCAAGCCCAACGAAAAAGGCGATGAATGCTGCAAATGAAATTAATGCTAGTAAAGTTCCCATTTAGATATCCTTAGTTAATAACTATCCCGTATTTATAAATACTCATACTTTAAATAATATTAAGTCCATTTATTTATCAGTCCTTAAACATGTATCTCTGTGGTCGCTATAATCAAACCAATCGCTTTTATATCATCAGAGGAGCATTGAAATTCAGTAGTATCATTTTTTACTTGTAACTTATTACCAGGTAACCTAGAAATACTATAAACATCAACATTATCGTCCAAATCGATAAGCCATTTTCCATTTGCAATTTTTTTAACTGCCATATCTGCAAGCCAAATAAAACGACCTGAATAAATATAGGCTGGCTTACTAATATTTGGTTGCAGTACTTTAGGGTCAGTGAGTACCTCACCAGACTCTTTCATTTGACCGGCGGATAATTGATATTTGCAAACGCTCAATAATTGAGATGATTTTGGTGTTTCACTGGTGTTAGCAATATTTTGGGTTTGTGCCAAATTTAGTACCAGTTGTTGACCGGTAGCTAACCAATACAAAGGCACACCTGTGTCTATTGCACATGTGACTACAACTTCACCAGGAAAGAAGTCACGCCGTATCCACGTACTGATCGTCCCCGAAGATAGCTCAAAGTAATCACCAAGTTCGGTCTGGGTTTTGAACCCGTACGAATCCATGATGCGACGAATTAAGGCCTTTCCGCCTGAGCCATTGAGAAGTTGTTGACGCAATTTGCTACCGCGAATCGGAGGTGGTTCAAACTCACCAATTCTTGCATCTGTGAACTTTCCAAAAACTAACCAAGATAGGTCGGCACCTGTATCTAGCGCGCAGTCAATGATTGCGTTGCCCGAAACGCTGCCCCTTTGCAACCAGTTACTAATACTATTTGATGCAATTCCGAGTTTTTCACTTAACTCTTTTTGAGTCGTAACCCCATAAGAAGAAAGAAGTCTTTCTAAAATCTCGGCAGCATTTCCCTTCTCTGAACGCATAATCACCTCAATACGAACTCAAAAGAGGTTTACATAAACTCTTTTGAGAATTAAAGTGTCGTTCATCGACCAAGATGCGCAACACTGCACTAAAAACACACTTAACCGGAGATAATGCGATATGGCACCCCAAATTGCAACGCAGTCACCCGTTCAATTTCAAGAAATCCCATCATCAATTCCTCAGCTTAACCAGTTAGTTTCATTGCTGGTTCCTGCGTTAGTAGAAGCTTTACTGCCAAACCTAGCTCGTTCTGTTGGTATCAATACCGCTGAATCTGTAACTGTTCGCGACTTTGCATCATCTGCTGGAATCAGTGAACGCCTTGTGTGGCAATGGCTTGAAGACGGCGTTCTATTGGCAGCCCCGACTAAAGACACATCAAAAAGCCGCTCAACCAAAAAAAGCACGGTCACAAAATCACGCACTCTCATCAACATGACGGCCTGGCGTGCTAAGCAACATCAGCAGGCGAAGGATTGTAAGTACATTCGTTAATGATGCGTTTAGTTAATCTTGAGTATTCAAGAATTGCAGGAGAATGTCATGTTTGATTATCGGGTATCTAAACAACCTCATTTTGACACCGCATGTACAGCTTTCGTTAGAAAACATAATGTTGCAGAAATTGCTAAAGAGATGGGCATTAGCTCGCAGGTGCTTAGAAACAAGCTAAATCCTGAACAGCACCACAATTTAAGCTGTCAGGAACTTTTGATTCTTACAGATTTAACAGAAGATCCTACGCTGATCGATGGGCTGCTGGCTCAATTACATTGTATGCCCGCGGTTCCGGTTAATGAGTTGGCAGAGGACAACATTGCGGCCTATACGCTTCATGCAACTGCGGCTCTTGGTTCAGTAGCTGCATGCGCAGTTTCAAAGGAACGCCACACACGCCAGGCTAAAAACGCAATTATGGAAAGCGTGAATGCTGGCATTCGCCATCTTTCGCTGATCGGTTTAGCGATGCAAGGGCGCGTAGAAGCATCACCTGCTCTGGCCTCCGTTGTTGGCGCTGTCGCAAGTGTTGCCACTAACGGGATGGTCTGAACATGGTGATCTCAATTGCTCCGCTGCTAAAACAGCAAAGTCCTTCACGTCATTTCGGCCATGGTTGCATTGAGCTGCCAGGCGGGAAGCGCTGGAGTCCTTTAATCTCAAAAGCCACTGCCCCGCAGGCAGTGAGAAATACAAAGCCGCTTTTAAAGCGCCTTTTTAGTTGAGGTGATTATGTCCTTAATTAATGAAGAGCATATTCAAATAGGCAAAAAACATCTTTCGCGCATTAAAGAGATGTTTGATTTCAGAAAGAATGTAGCGCAGGAAACATTTGATACTCAGCCGCTGCATATGCGCAAAACAATCTGCTTTCACGCTGGCCTGAAAAACCGTCATGTTGAAATGAAGTTTGCAGAATTAACGCCGACTGAAAGGCATCAAGTAGTTGCGGCGCTAAATTCTTTACTGGGATTAACTGAGACCCTGCCGAAATTTATTAGTGAAGACGATTGCAGAATAAATATTAAACACTAACCCGCATTCAAATTAATAGGCGTAAACCCGCCGGGCATTTTTTTGCCCAAAAACAGGAGTTTTACACATGAAAGAAATGATTAATAAATCTCGCCACGGCTTTGCTGGTTTGTCGGTTGTCGGTTTCGATATGGGGTCGGCTGAGGGTGATTACACCGGTGAGCTGACCTTAATGCTTAATGCTGCACGTAATGAAGAACGCGGCAATCGTGCGCAGGTGTTTGCCTCCCGCCTGGAAGCTATCGCCTGTTTCATCATCCAAAAAGAAATGACCGGAACCGAAGCTGCCGAAGCCTTACGCCAGGAAGCCACCCGCATTCAAAATGAAGCGGGAGACCTGCACTAATGATGAAACATGAAGAAGCCACGCCAGAAATGGCGGCAGCAATGGCAAAGCGCATTGATATCGATCTGGCGTTCACCATCATCCCTAAAAAGAACGGCGACCTGATTCTGGCTGAAATCAAGACAGATAAAGAAACCCGTACACAGTATTGTTCCACGCTGGCTGTGTTTCAGTTGAGGTTTTCCCTTGCTACCGAATTCATCAACCGCTGTGTTGATCGCGCTATATGGGCTAAGAAAATCACCAGCGCGGCAACAATGCGCAATGAGTACAACCGCGCTGCCGATCTGGTATTTGCTGCACTGGTAAAACTGCAACAACCGGAGGTGGCAAATGGCTGATGTTATCGACACCGCTCAGGAACGTGCAGACCTGATTCTGGCTGCACAAATACAAGCTGCCCGCGCCCCAGTTGCGGGCGTTTCCGCAATGTTCTGCCTTGATTGTGATCGCCCAATTCCCGAAGAACGCCGCGCAGCTCTGCCTGGTGTCGAGTTTTGCGTGTATTGCAAAGAACTTAGTGAACTCAATGCCAAACACTACCGAGGCAACCAGTGATCATATTCGCGGTGGTGTTGCTTGTATTGGCCGCTATCAATGCGGGCTACCGGCGACACCACCGCCGTGGAAGTCACCCTGCGCGGACGTCACAAAGAAATGGATTTCGGCGAGTACAAGCAGGGTGAAGACACCGAAACCAAAATCACCACCCAGTGTACCTATTTCAAGCTCACGATTGACGGTAAAGACGTGATTGAAGTCGATACCGTGAACATGGTGGAAATCGTCGGCGGCGTTGACCGCGTGGCGGAGCACCGCAAAAACATCGGCCTGTAACCCGTAACCCGCGCCGGACACCGGCGCTTCACTCCCTTTTGAATAAGAGACACCGCTATGTCAGAACACAATGAAAACATCGTTACCCTGGAAGAGCCGATCAAGCGCGGCGACACCCTGATCACTCAGATTGAAATCATCAAGCCGAACGCCGGACACCTGCGCGGGATTGGCCTGGCGGCACTGGCGAATGCCGACGTTGATGCGCTGACCGTCATTCTGCCGCGTATTACCGTGCCGAACCTGACCGCCCAGGACTGCAAAAGCCTGAACCTGCCCGACCTGATTACGCTGGCTGGCAAGGTGATCGGTTTTTTATCGCCGAAGTCGGAACAGTAAAACTCCCTGCGGCACTGACCGTTGATGACCTGATGGCGGACGTGGCGGTGATTTTTCACTGGCCGCCGTCAGAACTGAACCCGATGACGCTGACCGAGCTGCTGGTGTGGCGTCATAAGGCCATGCAGCGCAGCGGAGCCACCGACAGTGAGTAACTTAAAGTTAGAGGTGTTGTTAAAGGCGGTTGACCAGGCGACCCGCCCGTTTAAATCGGTGCAGAACGCCAGTAAGGCGCTGGCCGGAGAGATTAAAAATTCGCAGACCACCCTCAAAGACCTGAACGCCCAGGCCGGAAAGATTGACGGTTTCAGAAAATCCAGCGCGCAGCTCGCCGTCACCGGCCAGAAACTGAAAGACGCTAAAGCGGAAGCGGCGGCGCTGGCGATTCAGTTTAAAAACACCGCCAGCCCGACCCGCGCCCAGGCGCAGGCCATGGAATCGGCGAAGCGCACCGCCGCGCAGTTGCAGACCCAGTTCAACGGGCTGCGCCAATCGGTGCAGCGTCAGCGCACGGAGCTCAGCCAGGCGGGCATCAGCACGCGCACGCTGTCTGACTCTGAGCGCCGCCTGAAAGCCTCCATCAGCGAAACCACCGCGCAGCTCAACCGGCAGCGAGAATCCCTGGCACGGGTGAGCGCGCAGCAGGCCAAACTCAACGCGGTGAAAGGCCGGTATCAGGCCGGTAAACAACTGGCCGGCAGCGTGACCGGTGCGGGTGCGGCCGGTGTCGGGATTGCGACGGCGGGCACGGCGGCGGGTGTCGGGCTGCTGATGCCCGGATTTAACTTTGCGCAGAAAAACTCAGAATTGCAGGCAACGCTCGGCCTGGAAAAAGACTCCGCCGATATGACCGCGCTGCGCACCCAGGCGCGGCAGCTCGGCGACAACACCGCCGCATCGGCTGATGATGCCGCCGCCGCGCAAATCATCGTGGCGAAATCCGGTGCGGACAAGGACGGCATTCTGGCGGCCACGCCGACCATTCTGAATCTGTCCCTGGCAAACAAGCGCACCATGGAGGAAAACGCCACCCTGCTGATGGGCGTGAAGTCTGCGTTTGGTATGACCAATGACACCGTGTCACACATCGGTAACGTGCTTTCATCGGCCATGAATAAGTCTGCCGCCACCTTTGAGGGGCTGTCTGACACCATGACCTATGCCGCACCGGTGGCAAAGCAGGCCGGTATCAGCGTCGAAGAAACGGCGGCGATGGCCGCTGCCCTGGCCGATGCCAAAATCACCGGCTCGATGGCGGGCACCGGTGCGCGTGCGGTCATTACCCGCCTGCAGGCACCGACGGGCACCGCCGCTGCCGCGCTCGGTGAGCTGAAGGTAAAAACGGCGGACAGCAAAGGCAACATGCGCCCGCTGTTTGTCATCCTGAAAGAAATGCAAAAGAGCTTTGCGAAAAACAAGCTCGGCGATGCGCAGCGTGCGCAGTACATGAAAGCCATCTTTGGTGAAGAGGCCAGCTCGTCGGCGATGGTGCTGATGGACGGCGCAACGTCGGGCAAGCTCGACAAGCTTACCCAGGCGTTCAAAACCTCGGACGGCAAAACCGAGGCGCTGGTGGCTGTCATGCAGGACAACCTCGGCGGTGACTTTAAGGAATTTCAGTCCGCCTATGAGGCGGTCGGGACTGACCTGTTTGATCAGCAGGATTCGTCACTGCGCAAACTGGTGCAGACCGCCACCGGCTACGTGCTCAAACTGGATAAGTGGGTGGTGAACAATAAAGCCCTGGCGGCCACGCTCGGTAAAATTGCGGGCGGTGCGCTGCTGATTATCGGCGCGCTGGGCGTGTTTGGCCTGGTGGCCGGTCCGGTTATCAGCGGGATTAATCTGATTGTCGCCGCTGCGGGGATGCTCTGGACAATTCTCGGCACGGTGGGCGGCGCGATTGCAACGGTGATCGGCGGCCTGACATGGCCGATTGTTGCCGTCGGTGTCGCCATTGTCGCCGGTGCGCTGCTCATCCGTAAATACTGGGAGCCGATCAGCGCCTTCTTTGCGGGCGTCATTGAAGGGCTGGGGGTGGCGTTCGAACCGGTGAAAGAGATGTTTGCACCGCTTAAGCCGGTGTTTGACTGGCTGGGGGACAAGCTCAAGGTCTTGTGGCAGTGGTTTAAAGACCTGATCCAACCGGTGAAATCCACGCAGGAAAAGCTGAACAGTTGTAAAGATGCGGGGGTGTCGTTTGGTCGCCTGGTCGCTAACGCACTGACCGCACCGCTGCAGGTGGCTAATAAGCTGCGTAGCAGCGTGGTCTGGCTGCTGGAGAAACTCGGCATCATCAAGGATGAATCGGCAGACATTGATAAAACGGCGGATAAGGCTGACCGGCGTTCGAAGCAATCCGGCGACGGGGATCCGCAAGCGCATCCGCTGGATAATCCTGCCCCCATCACCCCGCCGCCGGGCGGCCTGCTGGGTGGCGGTTATACGCCGGTGTCCGTCGGCGGCGGGCGCAGCTATATCGACCGCAGCACGCACCATTACACCATTGCCGCCGGTGCGGGTTTAGGCGTCCAGGACACCAGCCGCCAGATCCGCGCCGAGCTGGAAGCCCGTGACCGCGCCCGCGCCGCCCAGCAACGTTCCCGCATGGATAACGATTAAGGAGATGTCCGCATGATGTTAACCCTCGGACTGTTTGTGTTTCAGTTGCTGACCATCCGCGCCCGCAGTGCGGACTACCGTGGCAGCCTGAATTCCCGCCGCGACAACTCTTATCACGACACGACGCTGGTGGCGGTGGTGTCCGCCGTGGCGGCGCGGAACAACCTCAAGCCCGCCGTTGCCGGGCCGTTCAGGGGCGTAAAGGTCTCACACATTGACCAGACCCAGGAAACGGACGCGAAATTTATCACGCGCCTGGCGGAACTGAACGGCGCGGTTGTTGCCATCAAGGCGGGCAACCTGCTGTTTATCAAGCCAGGCGCGGCAAAGACGGCGAGCGGGAAGCCCATCCCGCAGATGACCATTGTCCGCTGCGACGGCGACGGGCATACGTTTAATATCGCTGACCGTGGCGCCTATACCGGCGTTTCGGCAAGCTGGCTGCACACCAAAGACCCGAAGCCAAAAAAGGTGAAGGTGCAGCGGAAACCGAAAGTGCAGTACCTGCGCGCCCTGCAGCATCCGAAGGCAAAGAAGACCAGCGCGAAAGTGCAGAAAACGCCGGAAGCTAAGGAAGGGGATTACCTGGCGGGCAGTGATGAAAACGTGTTTGCCCTCACCACCATCTACGCCACGCAAAAGGCCGCGATGCGGGCAGCTCAGGCGAAGTGGGACAAACTCCAGCGCGGTGTCGCGGAGTTCTCGATCTCCCTGGCTCGCGGGCGGGCGGATTTATTTCCGGAGACGCCGGTAGCCGTGTCCGGATTTAAATCCGTGATCGACGCGCAGCCCTGGATAATCAGCAAGGTAACGCACAGCCTGGGCGGCAGTGGATTTGTGACGACGCTAAATCTGGAGGTATTGCTGTCGGATGTGAGTTATGAGGCGAGCGGGGACGATAGGCTGTGAATGATTGATGCTAAGCTTCAAGGTGAGCGTATAAAACACTCCTAAAAACAGTAGTATATCCAAAACACCACTGGGAAGAGTGCGTATATAAGGAGGCCAACACACACGGCCTTCATAAACCAACGGGCACGACGCCAGATATAGCGTTCCCTTTCGTTAGCGTCACGGATCGCGCTTTGTATATCGTCCTGATTTGTCATCTCGTCTGCCTTGTGGAATTTGTCACCTGTAATGTAAAACACTGTAATCCCGGATGTATGTTTTGAGCAATAACATACAATGATTTAATCTGATTAAAAATGATTACATGGTGATTATTATGATGCACTGCCCGAAATGCCAACACGCAGCACACGCACGCTCCAGCCGTTATCTGAGCATCAACACCAAAGAACGCTATCACCAGTGCCAAAATATTAATTGCAGCTGTACATTCAAAACCCATGAGTCGATCGCTGACATCATTGTTGAACCTGGAACAGTTCATGCCGTTCAGTTGCACCCAGATAAGCATCAGCAGCAGTCCTTCCAGATGCATTGAAAACACACTTTAAAAGAAGCCCGCGAAAGCGGGTTTTTTATTCACTATCGCCATAGGATTAATTTCTGCCGCCATTTTGCCGCCACTCCATAAAAAAAGGGTCTAGCGATTACGCTAGACCCTTGATAACTAAGAGTATTTTGATGTCGCGTTAGCGATACCTTAGTTAAGACGCTCTTTAATACGAGCAGACTTACCAGTACGCTCACGCAGGTAGTACAGTTTAGCTTTACGAACGGCGCCACGACGTTTAACAGTAATGCTGTCGATTACCGGGGAGTGAGTCTGGAATACACGCTCAACACCTTCGCCGTTAGAAATTTTGCGAACAGTGAATGCAGAGTGCAGACCGCGGTTACGAATAGCGATAACCACGCCCTCGAATGCCTGCAGACGCTTTTTAGAACCTTCAACGACCCATACCTTAATTTCCAGAGAATCACCTGGACGGAATGCAGGTACGTCTTGCTTCATCTGCTCTTGTTCGATTTGTTTAATGATATTGCTCATAATATGTCTCTTACCCTAGGTAAACTGATATATCGGGACGGCCTCGCGTTATGCTTTGGCGTTCCCTTCATAGTTTTGTTGACTGAGCCGATGTTCCTTTTGGAACTCTCTCAGCAACACCTCTTGCTCGTCAGTCAGAGCTAGGTTTTCCAGAAGTTCAGGTCTTCTAAGCCAGGTTCGACCCAGCGACTGTTTCAGGCGCCAGCGACGTATATCAGCGTGGTTGCCCGACAGTAAAACTGACGGTACCTCCATGCCTTCCAACACTTCAGGGCGGGTATAATGGGGACAATCCAACAATCCGTCAGCGAAAGAATCTTCTTCTGCTGAAGCCTGACGACCCAGAACGCCCGGTATAAAGCGGGAAACTGAATCAATCAGAGTCATTGCCGGCAACTCTCCACCGCTAAGAACATAATCGCCAATTGACCATTCTTCATCAATTTCGGTTTTAATTATGCGCTCATCGATCCCTTCATAACGGCCACAAACCAGAATAATTTTCTGATGGGCCGCCAGCTCGCAAACACCGGTTTGATCCAGTTTGCGCCCCTGAGGTGAAAGATAAATCACCTTCACACCTTCGCCTGCCGCTGCTTTTGCTGCATGAATAGCTTCCCGTAAGGGTTGCACCATCATCAGCATTCCGGGACCACCGCCATAAGGGCGCTCATCCACGGTACGATGTCGATCGTATGCGAAGTCACGAGGACTCCAGCAATTTACGCTCAACAGGCCATTCTTAACTGCCCGGCCAGTTACCCCGTAATCCGTAATTGCGCGGAACATTTCAGGAAACAGGCTAATTATACCAATCCACATAGCCTACCCCTTCCAAATGTTTGACCGCTCAACCAGACGTTGTTTACATCAGTAAACACTACGGAGGTCAAAAACCAGGATCCCAATCTACTTCAACAGTGCGAGTAGCGAGATCGACTTTCTTGATAACCTGCCCATCGAGGAACGGAATCAACCGCTCCTTGAGTCCGAAGGCATCTTTCAGGTTGGCTTTAACTACCATCACATCGTTAGAACCGGTTTCCATCATATCGATGATTTTGCCCAGTTCGTAACCGGAAGTTGTCACTACCTGGCAACCGAAAAGGTCTTTCCAGTAGTAGTCACCGTCTTCCAGTGGAGGCAGTTGCTTTGAATCGACGACAATTTCGCAATTAGTCAGAAGATTCGCGGCATCCCGATCATCAACGCCTTTGACTTTGATAATCAGGTCCTGAGTGTGGCGTTTCCAGCCTTCCAGCTCGACAACTTGCCACTTACCGGCACGCTGGATAAACCAGGGCTGGTAGTCAAAGATGCTTTCAGCGTCTTCGGTGGATGAAAACACTCTGAGCCAACCACGAATGCCGTACGTTGAACCCATTTTGCCAAGAACTAACGGCTCAGCGGGTACCACTGGATTGGATTGCTTGCTCATTGCCACCACCGCGACAGATTAAGCTGCTTTCTTAGCGTCTTTGATCAGCGCAGAAACGCGATCAGAAACGGTAGCACCCAGACCAACCCAATGGGCAACACGGTCCAGATCCATACGCAGTGCTTCAGCCTGGCCAGAAGCCAATGGGTTGAAGAAACCTACGCGTTCGATGAAACGACCGTCACGAGCGTTGCGGCTGTCGGTCACTACTACTTGATAAAACGGACGCTTTTTTGCGCCGCCACGTGCTAAACGAATTGTTACCATAACATCCTCTTTAGTTAATAAAACAACCAGACCCCATCGGGGAACGGGGTCTGGTTGCAATATAAAAAGCCCGAAAATTTTACTCATTTTGGCGCAAAAAGCAATCTAAAGCGTAGAAACCTTAGCCACCATTTTGCATGAGCCACCTATATGGCTGATATATAGGCAGTGACGTCGATTAACGGCCAGGGAAACCTGGTGGCATCATACCTTTCATGCCACGCATCATTTTCGCCATGCCGCCACTCTTCATTTTCTTCATCATGCGCTGCATATCGTCGAACTGCTTAAGTAAGCGGTTGACGTCCTGCACCTGCATGCCGGAACCCATCGCGATACGACGCTTACGGGAACCTTTAATAATTTCTGGCTTAGCGCGCTCTTTCAGCGTCATCGAGTTGATGATCGCTTCCATCCGCACCAGCACTTTGTCATCCATCTGGGATTTGACGTTATCCGGCAACTGACCGACACCCGGCAGTTTGCTCATCATACTCGCCATGCCGCCCATATTACGCATTTGCTTGAGCTGCTCGAGAAAATCGGTCAGGTCAAAGCCGTCGCCTTTCTTGAGTTTGCTGGCCAGTTTTTCAGCCTGCGCGCGGTCAACTTTGCTCTCAATATCTTCGATAAGTGAGAGAACGTCGCCCATACCCAGAATACGGGAGGCAATACGATCCGGATGAAACGGCTCCAGCGCATCGGTTTTTTCACCCATACCCAGGAATTTAATCGGCTTGCCGGTGATGTGACGAATCGACAGCGCAGCACCGCCGCGGGCATCACCGTCGACTTTTGTCAGGATCACACCGGTCAGCGGCAGCGCCTCATTAAACGCTTTCGCGGTATTCGCGGCATCCTGACCGGTCATAGCATCAACCACAAACAGAGTTTCAACCGGATTAATCGCGGCATGTACCTGTTTGATTTCGTCCATCATCGCTTCGTCGACGTGTAAACGGCCGGCGGTATCGACAATCAGCACGTCGTAGAATTTCAGTTTCGCCTGCTGCAGGGCGCGGCTAACGATATCAACCGGCTTCTCCTGTGCATCAGACGGGAAGAAATCCACTTCAACTTGCTGCGCCAGGGTTTCCAGCTGTTTGATCGCCGCAGGGCGATAAACGTCGGCGGACACCACCAGTACTTTTTTCTTTTTCTTTTCTTTCAGGAATTTCGCCAGTTTACCGACGCTGGTTGTTTTACCTGCACCTTGTAAACCAGCCATAAGAACCACGGCCGGAGGCTGCGCCGCTAAGTTAAGCTCGGTGTTAGCCTCGCCCATCGCAGTTTCCAGTTCTTTCTGGACAATTTTGACGAATTCCTGCCCCGGCGTCAGACTCTTATTGACCTCATGGCCAACAGCGCTTTCCTTCACCCGGCTGATGAAGTCACGTACGACCGGCAGCGCAACGTCCGCTTCCAGTAAGGCCATACGCACTTCACGTAATGTCTCTTTGATATTTTCTTCGGTCAGCCGCCCGCGGCCGCTGATATTGCGCAGTGTGCGCGACAATCGATCGCTTAAATTCTCAAACATCGTCTCTTGCTCAACGTAATGACAGGCCGCTTTTGCGACGTAATTGCGGGATTATAACACGAAGCGCGGACGATCTCTGCTTTGGCATCTCAGATAGGTTGGAGCGTGACGCGGGTAACGTTATACTGCGGTTCTCATTCACTTTTCGATGCTACCGAAACGCTATGTCAGTTTTTGCTCTCGTCGCCATGTTGGCCTATCTGCTCAGCCTTGCACTGATCATTCCGAGCATCATCCGGAAGAACAGCGCATACCGGCGTTTAGCACTGATTTCCGTTGTGGTGGCACTTGTTTGCCACGCTGTCGCATTGCAGCAACGTATTTTCGACGTCAGCACCGGCCAGAACCTCAGCCTGGTCAATATCGGTTCGGTGGTCAGTTTAATCATCGGAACGGTGATGACCATCGTAGCCTCGCGCAATCGCGGCTGGTTTGTTTTGCCAATTGTTTACAGCTTTTCGCTGATCAATCTGGCGTTCGTGACGTTTCTTCCTGGCGAATTCATCACGCATCTTGAAGAAAGCAAAGGCTTACTGGTACATATCGGCCTGGCATTATTCTCTTATGCCACGCTGATGATTGCCGCCCTTTACGCGTTGCAACTGGCGTGGCTGGATTATCAGCTAAAGAATAAACGCCTGACGTTTACGGCTGATATGCCGCCGTTAATGAGTATTGAACGCAAACTTTTTCACATCACTCAGATTGGCGTTATTTTACTGACGCTGACGTTGTGCACCGGATTACTTTATCTGAACAACCTGTTCAGCCCAGAGAATATCGACAAGGCTGTCTTATCGATACTGGCATGGTTTGTTTATATCGTTCTGCTGTGGGGCCATTATCACGAAGGCTGGCGTGGCCGTCGCGTGGTATGGTTCAGCATGGCGGGCGCCATCCTGCTTACTCTTGCCTATTTTGGCAGTCGCCTGATCCAGCAAATCATGGTTCATTAATTAAAAGGAATACCCGTTGGAGCACGTCTCAACAACAACCCTGATCATCACATTGATCATCATGGTGGTGGTTTCGGCTTATTTTTCAGCCTCCGAAACCGGTATGATGACACTCAACCGTTACCGGTTACGTCACCTGGCTAAACAGGGTAACCGCGCGGCGCGTCGCGTCGAAAAGCTGTTAAAACGCCCGGACCAGCTGATCAGTCTGGTACTTATCGGTAACAACCTGGTCAACATCCTTGCTTCCGCTCTGGCAACCATTGTGGGCATCCGTCTTTACGGCGATGCCGGTGTAGCGATTGCCACGGGTGTACTGACATTTGTCGTACTGCTGTTTGCAGAAGTGCTGCCTAAAACATTTGCCGCCCTGAATCCTGAACGCATCGCGTTTCCGAGCAGCATTTTGTTGCGTCCGCTGCAAACCATTATGATGCCGCTGGTGTGGATCCTTAACAGTCTCTCGCGTTTGCTGATGCGAATGTTCGGTATCAAAACCACCACGAGCCTCAGTGACGCCGTCAGTAAAGAAGAGCTGCGTTCCATCGTGAACGAGTCACGCTCGAATATCTCGCGCCGGAATCAGGACATGCTGCTTTCCGTGCTTGATCTTGAGAAAGTCTCTGTTGATGACATCATGGTTCCGCGCAATGAAATCGTCGGTATTGATATCAATGACGACTGGAAATCGATTATTCGTCAGCTTACCCACTCACCTCATGGCCGTATTGTGCTTTACCGAGACTCACTCGACGACGCTATTGGGATGCTTCGTTTGCGCGAAGCTTATCGCCTGATGACCGAGAAAAAAGAGTTCACCAAAGAAAATCTGCTGCGCGCCGCTGACGAAATTTACTACATTCCGGAAGGCACGCCGCTGAACATTCAGCTGGTAAAATTCCAGCGGAATAAAAAGAAAGTGGGCATCGTGGTTGATGAATACGGTGATATTCAGGGGCTGGTAACGGTTGAGGATATCCTCGAAGAAATCGTCGGTGATTTCACGACGTCTATGTCGCCAACGCTGGCAGAAGAAGTCACGCCGCAAAGTGATGGTTCAGTACTGATTGAAGGCAGCGCGAACGTGCGGGAACTGAATAAAGCCTTTAACTGGCATCTGCCAGCCGAAGAAGCGAGAACTATCAACGGCATGCTGCTGGAAGTGCTGGAAGAGATCCCGACAATCGGTACTAATCTGCGCATTGAGGACTATGAAGTTGAGATCCTGGATGTTCAGGACAACATGATCAAACAGGTGCAGGTCCGTCCGTTACAACCGTTGCAAAGCAGTGTGAATCAGCGCTAATCCTCTGAATTTCAGACATAAAAAAGACGCGAATTTCGCGTCTTTTTTGTCATCCGCACAAACTAAAAACTAGATGTGCAGTTCGGACAATTTCTCTTTTGGCAGAGCCAGATCATCGTTATGGTTCACAACAACATCATGATCGAGAATGTGCTGTGCAATTTCCTGGGCTTCTTTCAGGGAATGCATTTCGTAAGTCCCGCACTGGTATTCATTCAGCTCAGGGATCTGGCGCTGCTCTTTCACTTTCAGAACGTCAGCCATCGCTGCTTTCCAGGAGTCAGCAACCCGTTGCTCTTCCGGCACACCAATCAGGCTCATGTAAAAACCGGTACGGCAACCCATCGGAGAAATATCAATGATTTCAACACCGTTACCGTTCAGATGATTACGCATGAAACCCGCGAACAGGTGCTCGAGCGTGTGGATACCACGTTCCGGCATCACTTCAATATTCGGGCGGCAGAAACGCAGATCGAACACAGTGATCGTGTCCCCGTGCGGGGTTTTCATGGTTTTTGCGACGCGAACAGCAGGTGCTGCCATACGGGTATGGTCTACGGTAAAGCTATCCAACAGTGGCATATCGTCACCTCTCCTAAATAAATTAATTTTTTTTACGAACTCAGGAAACCTTTTCCCAGCATGCGGGTCTTAATTAGTGAAAGACGCGCATTTGTTATCATCATCCCTGTAAACAGAGATGTTTATTTGGCCACATTAATTGTGGCCTTTTTCTTTTCTACTCATTGCTACTGCCTGCATTCGCAGCCAGGTATTCTTCAAAGCTTAGCTTATCACTGGCTTCCAGTGTGCGCTGACGCTGCCATGAACCATCCTGTTCAGCCATCAGAGCGCTTTCATCCAACACTTCCAGCGGTTCACTCACCAGCATCTGACGATATTTTTCTGCCAGTTCCAGCCCGAGGTTGCCGACGCCCTGCTGTTTCAGATCCTTGAGGATGCGGGCAGAATAAGTCAGTTCAGGATCATCAAACGCAGCAACCAGCTCTTTACAAACATCCTGATAGAGATGATCGCCGTTTTGGTTATCCATGATCTGAGCCACCCGATTCAGATCAGCAAACAACGCATTGCCAACGCTGGCTAACGGCTGACGTTCATCGTTACACCCGATACCAATCGTCTGGCCCGGTTTACGTCCTTCGAGGATCACACGGTTCCAGTTTTTACGCGTACAAAGCAGCTCATCGCTGTTCATTTCCGGCGCATCCGCTAAAGCACACCATACCAAAAACAGATCCAGGAAACGCGCCTGGGTTGCATCAATCCCCACCGGAGAGAACGGGTTGACGTCCAGCGAGCGGACTTCAATATATTCGATCCCGCTGCGCATCAGCGCATCCGAAGGTGTTTCACCCGATTTGGTGACCCGTTTAGGACGGATTGGCGCATAAAGTTCGTTCTCAATCTGTAACACATTGGTGTTCAGCTGAAGATATTTACCGTCTTTTTTCACACCCATTTCCGCATATTCAGCAGACGGTGTGCGGATCGCTCTCTTCACGCCCTGAACGTAGGTGTTCAGATCATTAAAAGTGATGCCCAGATTGCTCTGTGACTTATTGGTATACCCTAAATCACTCAGACGCAGTGATGTCGCATAAGGCAGATAACACAATCCACCTTCGGTATATTCGAAAGGCAGATCCGTTTCACGTCCTTTGAGGAATGAGGAACAGATTGCAGGCGAAGCCCCAAACAGATACGGGATCACCCAACCGAAACGGTAATAGTTACGGATGAGTTTGAAATAACCTGCAGAGATCGCCTCTTTCCCGCTTTCCGTATCAGTCACGCCCAACCGCTCCTGCCAAAACGTCATCGGCAGCGAGAAATTGTAATGGATGCCGGAAATTACCTGCATCAGCGCGCCATAGCGGTTTTTCAGGCCTTCGCGATAAAGTGTCTTTAAACGCCCGATGTTCGACGAACCATATTGCGCCAGTTCGATATCCTGTCCGGATTCGATAAAGCAGGGCATGCTGAACGGCCACATACGCTCGTCACCAAGCTCACGGGCCACATGACGATGAATGTCACGGAGAAACGCCATCAGATGTTCAATATTGTCATCGACGGGCGTAATAAATTCTAATAAGGCTTCAGCAAAATCGGTGGTGATCCAGCGATGCGTCAGAGCCGCACCTAAAGATTCCGGGTGGCCCGTAGTCGCTAATGAACCGTCAGGATTAACCCGAAGCGTTTCACGCTCGATACCACGACGAATACCTTTTAATGCCTGAGGGTGGGCTTCCAGCCAGGAAAGCGCCTGAGATACATCCGGGATCAAATTGACCTCCCGCTTGGTGAAACCATTAATTTGCAAGCATACTGAATCTGCATAGATGTGACCATAATTGATAGCTGATGCCAATCTAACCGAACCATGAGAGCCCCTCCAGCGTTACAAAAGTCAAAAGGATGTAACGCACTGCTTTTCCGATAAACATGAAAAAGACGACAGGACCCCACGGCATTCGCAGCCAACCTGCTAATACGCATAACACATCACCAATCACCGGTAACCAGCTCAGCAATAACGCCGCAGGTCCGAAGCGCTTCAGCCAGCCCTGTGCAACATTGAGTCCACGTTGAGGCTTAAGCTGCGGCAAAAAGCGTCCGATGATGACGTTGGTTATGCCACCTAAGGTATTGCCAACTGATGCAGACAAAACCAGTGTCGCTGGCATTGCGCTGCCAGCTGACAATAAAGCCACTAATAAGACTTCTGAATTCCCAGGCAATAATGTGGCACTTAAAAAGCTGCTGCCGAATAAGGAAGCCAGCGCCAGGGCGCTGCTCACAGCGTACGCACGTCCACAAAATCCATATTGGCGCGTTTTGCTGCCTCAATACCGAAATCAGCATCTTCAAAGACGACACATTTTTCAGGAGGCACGCCAATCAGCTCCGCACAACGCAAAAAAGTGTCCGGTGCAGGTTTGTGATTCTTCACGTCATTGGCCCCCACAATCGCATCAAAGCAATCGCGCAGCCCTAAATGCCGTAAGAGTGCATCCGCCATCCAGTGCTCACTTCCTGTTCCTACCGCCATTGGACGCCGGCCATGATAAGCCTTCACGACATCAATCAGCGGCAGAGGACGTACGGTATCGAGCAACATTTCCTGCACGGCAGCCGTTTTCTCAGCAGCAAGAAGATGGGAGTCCATCTCAACATTATTGCTGTCTATAACAAACTTGGCGATGCGCCAGGTTGGAGAGCCATTCAGAGCGACCATGGAGTCGACATCATACCGCATGCTGTATTTGGTCAAGACCTGATGCCATGCCTTACGGTGCGTAGGTTCGGTATCCAATATGGTGCCATCCATATCAAATATTAGCCCTTCGTATCGATCGTACATCGGATGCTCCATGATCACGAAAAAACAGGAAAACTACTTTATCGCAAAGTCTGTAGAAAGTCGCATTTTGTCCACGCGCACAGCACATCAGAACACGTCAGAAAGATCAGGAAAATGAAAAAGAAGAGTGAGATACAGACGTGAAATCCAGAAAACAAAAAACCCGCCGAAGCGGGTTTTCTAATGCTGAAAGACAAAAATCGCTTCAACATACACAAAATATGGTGCACCCAGGAAGATTCGAACTTCCGACCGCTCGGTTCGTAGCCGAGTACTCTATCCAGCTGAGCTATGGGTGCATTGGGTTACTACAGATTTTATTTCGGAAATTGCTAAAAGAATGGTGCACCCAGGAAGATTCGAACTTCCGACCGCTCGGTTCGTAGCCGAGTACTCTATCCAGCTGAGCTATGGGTGCATTTTGATTCTTACTGCAGATTTACCTGACCATTTTACCGTACTACATCAGCTTTCGCTTTTGCCCTTCACGCTCATTTGATTGCAAATCAACATACATTCAGGAAAGTATGGTGCACCCAGGAAGATTCGAACTTCCGACCGCTCGGTTCGTAGCCGAGTACTCTATCCAGCTGAGCTATGGGTGCATTTTAAATGGCGGTGAGGCGGGGATTCGAACCCCGGATGCAGCTTTTGACCGCATACTCCCTTAGCAGGGGAGCGCCTTCAGCCTCTCGGCCACCTCACCATACGCCTCTTGCGAGTGTGCTGACTAACTTTGTTCAAGCTCATCGGCACTGCGTGGCGCACATATTACTTTCTGGCCCTTATAAGTCAAACCCTTTTTTCCTAACAATCACCCGTTTGGACATTTCACGCGCAACCTGCGCAGTTTGAACACAATAACAGGCCGCGAACGCGTAAAAAACGCCTTCATTTTTAGAAAAAGACAATTCAGGAGATAAGACACAGGAAGAAATTAAAAACTAAAACGCAGGAAAACGAGGGAAGAATAAGGGATAACACACACAAAAGAGGTTCAGCGCCTCGCCATTAGCGAGACGCCTCGTAAATCAGTAACTCGTCTGCTGTGACTTTTCAGCCTGAATACGCTGATAAATCTCTTCACGGTGAACAGAGACCTCTTTCGGCGCATTCACACCAATGCGCACCTGATTACCTTTAACACCTAATACGGTAACAGTAACCTCATCGCCAATCATGAGGGTTTCACCAACTCGGCGAGTTAGAATAAGCATTCTTTGCTCCTTGAATAATTAAAAGAGTCGGGTCTCTCAGTTTCCCGGCCATTATCGATCATAAGCGGGTAAAACGTAAGCCATGACCCCTACATAAAATGTAAGCAGCCTGCAACTTCAGCCATGAGTACTTTAAGTTTAGCCGATATCGTCATTGTCGCGACTTTAATCGCGAAGCTTACATTGCCATTAAGACTGAAAACGCCATACAGCACAATACATTATGACGTTTTCATGGTTAGCTATTTATTTCTTATTACAGCTTAGCTTCAACCCAGGCTTCAACAGTCGCCAGCGCGGCAGGCAATGCCTGTACATCGCTGCCGCCAGCCTGCGCCATATCAGGACGACCACCACCTTTGCCACCGACCTGCTGTGCCACAGAAGCAATCAGCTCACCGGCTTTAACACGATCGGTCAGATCCTTTGTGACACCTGCAATCAGGCTGACTTTGTCATCGGCAATGGTTGCCAGGACAATAATCACTGATCCTAACTGATTTTTCAGGTCATCAACCATCGTACGCAGCATTTTAGGCTCTACGTTATCCAATTGACGAACCAACAGTTTAACGCCTTTCACTTCTTTCGCCTGGCTGGACAGTGATGCACTTTCCTGCGCGGCTTGCTGACCTTTCACCTGCTGAAGTTCTTTTTCCAGCGTACGTGAACGCTCAATCAGAGAACGAATTTTATCGGTGATGCTGTTCACATCCCCTTTAACCAGATGCGCGACATCCTGCAGCAAATCACTTTGCTGATGCAGGGCATTAATCGCGTTTTCACCGGTGATCCCTTCAATACGACGAACACCTGCTGCAGTACCGGATTCACTCTGAATACGGAACAGGCCGATATCACCGGTACGACTGGCGTGCGTACCGCCACACAATTCGGTAGAGAAATCGCCCATGCTCAGCACACGAACGCTGTCTTCGTATTTCTCACCAAACAGCGCCATTGCACCTTTTTCTTTCGCTTCGTCCAGATCCATGATGGTGGTCTGAATCGGCAAGTTGCGACGAATCTGGGCATTCACCAGATCTTCTACCTGGCGAATTTCCTCTGGTTTCATTGCTTCAAAATGCGAGAAGTCAAAACGCAGATAGTTATCGTTAACCAGAGAACCTTTCTGAGCAACGTGCTTGCCCAGCACCTGACGCAGCGCGGCATGCAGCAAGTGCGTTGCCGAGTGGTTCAGACGGATGCGGTCACGGCGGGCGACATCAACTTCTGCTTCGACGCTGTCGCCGATACTCAGTTTACCTGCGCTCAGTGCGCCCTGATGACCGATCGCTTTTCCATATTTCTGGGTATCAGAAACAGAGAATACGCCAGTAGTCGTTTTCAGAATGCCTTTATCGCCAACCTGTCCACCAGATTCACCGTAGAACGGCGTGTCATCCAGAACCACGATAGCATTAACGCCAGCCTGAATATCATTCACTGGCTGCCCATCGACAAACAGCGCCACGACTTTGGAATGGCGCTGCAAATGTTCGTAGCCTGAGAACTGAGTCACGCCGTCAACACGCACCATGCTGTTGTAGTCTGCGCTGAAACCGCTGGACTCACGTGCGCGGCGGCGTTGAACATCCATCGCTTTTTCAAAACCGGCTTCATCCACTTTCAGATTACGTTCACGGCAAACGTCAGCAGTCAGATCCAGCGGGAAACCAAAGGTGTCGTACAGACGGAAAGCAATTTCGCCGTCCAGAGTGTCGCCTTTCAGTGCAGCCAATTCTTCGTCCAGCAACGCCAGTCCGCGCTCCAGAGTACGGGCAAACTGTTCTTCTTCGGTTTTCAGCAGTTGCTCAACCATCGCCTGCTGTTCTTTCAGTTCTGTCGCAGCCGGCCCCATCACTTCAATCAGCGGAGCAACCAGTTTGTAGAAGAACGTGTCTTGCGCCCCCAGCATGTTGCCGTGACGGATCGCACGACGAATGATACGACGCAGCACATAGCCACGGTTTTCATTCGACGGGATAACGCCATCTGCAATCAGGAATGCGCATGAACGGATATGGTCAGCAATAACGCGCAGGGATTTGTTGCTCAAATCGGTCGCGCCAGTGACTTCTGCCACCGCAGCGATCAGTTTCTGGAACAAGTCGATGTCGTAGTTTGAGTTCACATGTTGCATAACCGCAGTGATACGCTCAAGCCCCATCCCGGTATCTACGGATGGTTTTGGCAGTGGCAGCATGGTGCCGTCAGCCTGACGGTTGAACTGCATGAACACCAGGTTCCAGATCTCGATATAACGGTCGCCATCTTCTTCAGCAGAACCCGGAGGACCGCCCCAGATGTGATCGCCATGATCATAGAAAATCTCGGTACAAGGGCCGCAAGGGCCGGTATCGCCCATCTGCCAGAAGTTATCAGAAGCAAATGCGCCGCCTTTATTATCGCCAATGCGGATAATACGTTCTTTTGGAACGCCGACTTCTTTTTCCCAGATTTCGAAGGCTTCGTCATCAGTCTCATAGACGGTGACCCACAACTTCTCTTTCGGCAGATTAAACCAGTTTTCGCCGGTCAGTAGTTCCCAGGCGTAGTTGATGGCATCGTGTTTGAAGTAATCACCGAAGCTGAAGTTGCCCAGCATTTCGAAGAAGGTGTGGTGACGTGCGGTATAACCGACGTTTTCGAGGTCGTTGTGCTTACCGCCTGCGCGGACGCAACGCTGAGATGTGGTGGCGCGGTTGTAATCACGCTTATCCAGACCGAGGAAAACATCTTTAAATTGGTTCATCCCGGCATTGGTAAACAACAGTGTCGGATCGTTTGTCGGGACAAGCGAACTGCTTGAAACAATGTTGTGTCCCTTACTATGGAAGAAATCGAGAAACGCTTGACGGATCTCAGCGGTGCTCTTGCTCATAAATGTCCCGGAATCATGCTGGAAGAACGGCTCTTGAGCCGGATAACGCTGCATATGGCAGCAATCTGTTCAGCTCACGAACGAAAAAGTGCGGATAAGATAAAATTTCTGCGCGGGGAAGTAAAATACCGTATGCGGTCAATCGTCAAAATCGCGATAAATAGACTGTATTTCTTCCTGAAAGAAGCCCCGGTAGAGCAAATAACGCAGAACTTTTGATTTTTCTTTCCAGTCAGTCGGTAAATTTTCACCAAATTTCCTGACGGCCAAATCCCGCGCCAGAACGCACCAGTCTACCTCAGTGTTTTCCAGCGCCACTGTAATGATTTCTTTATCGACGCCTTTTTGCAGTAATTCCGAACGGATGCGCTGCGCACCGTAACCTTTGTTACTGCGACCGGAAATATAACGGCTGGCAAATTTGGCATCATCGAGCCAGTGATGCTGATAGCAGTAGTCAATCACCGCCTGCACATGTTCTTCCGCAATTTCTTCTGGCACTGGCCGCGGCTGAGGTTTAGCTCTCACCACCTCTTCTTCAGCAAACGCATTTTGCTCCGCTTTTTTACGTGATGACCAGCTGTTTTTCTTATTCTGAGGTTTAACAAAAGGCATTGGTGGAATAAGCAACTTGCGGCGCAACTCTGTTTCGCCGTGATCACGCTGAGAAAGCAGGCGCATAGCGCGGTTAATCAGCGTGTTGATTTTCGCTGCATCACCGTCTTTTTTCTGCGGCTCAAACAGCGTGGACTCACTGTTTTGCGCAACGTCTTCCAGCAATTTTTTCAGGTCGACGATTTTTTCATTAAGTATTTTTTCATCGGGCATAAGATTTCCCCCTGATATGCAAAATGCCAGTCTGGAAACCAGACTGGCATTTTAACGACTGTTGAAAGTAGCGGACAAAGTCCCCTGCCCTTCAAATGTCTTTGTCAGACAACCGCGAAATTAAAACTCTTCGCTGGTTTCCATGTTGTCGTCAGCGTCTTCAGCAGTAGTCGCAACGCTCAATTCACCGGTGCCGCTCAGCAGCATATCACGCAGTTTTTTGTCCAGTTCAGCAGCAACTTTCGGGTTTTCTTTGAGGTAGTTACAAGAGTTCGCTTTACCCTGACCAATCTTCTCGCCGTTGTAACTGTACCATGCACCCGCTTTCTCGATCAGTTTGTGCTTAACGCCCAGGTCGATCAGTTCGCCGTTGATGTTGATACCTTCGCCGTACAGGATCTGGAATTCAGCTTGTTTAAATGGTGCGGCGATTTTGTTCTTCACGACTTTCACACGTGTTTCACTACCGACAACCACATCACCTTCTTTGATAGCGCCGATACGACGGATATCCAGACGTACAGAGGCATAGAATTTCAGGGCGTTACCGCCGGTGGTGGTTTCCGGGTTACCGAACATCACACCGATTTTCATACGGATCTGGTTGATGAAGATCAGCAGGGTATTGGCGTTTTTCAGGTTACCCGCAAGCTTACGCATCGCCTGGCTCATCATACGAGCTGCGAGGCCCATGTGAGAGTCACCAATTTCGCCTTCGATTTCAGCTTTTGGCGTCAGTGCGGCAACGGAGTCAACGATGATAACGTCAACGGCGCCTGAACGGGTCAGCGCATCACAGATTTCCAGAGCCTGTTCACCGGTATCTGGCTGAGAACACAGCAGGTTATCGATATCGACGCCCAGTTTTTTAGCGTAGATAGGGTCCAGCGCGTGTTCTGCATCGATGAACGCACAGGTTTTGCCTTCACGCTGTGCAGCAGCGATAACCTGCAGAGTCAGCGTGGTTTTACCGGAGGATTCCGGACCATAAATTTCAACGATACGGCCCATTGGCAAGCCGCCAGCACCTAACGCGATATCCAAAGACAAAGAGCCGGTAGAGATCGTTTCGACGTCCATGGAGCGATCTTCACCCAGACGCATGATGGAGCCTTTACCGAATTGCTTTTCAATCTGGCCCAGTGCTGCAGCTAACGCTTTTTGCTTGTTCTCATCAATAGCCATTTTTACTCCTCGTCTGATACAGGGGAACATCCCGCCTGCATCACTGAATATAATTTATGTACAGGTAATTGGCAGTAATTATACTGTATGCTCATACAGTATCAAGCCTAATTTTTAATAAACTCACGCAATGCAGTTTGTAACGAAAAAACAGCAGCTTGCAAACGCACTGCTTCGCGATCGCCGGAAAACTGCTGTTTCGCGGTCAGAACCCGTCCGTCTTTTCCGGCAAATCCAAACCAGACAGTGCCGACAGGCTTTTCTGCAGAACCCCCGTCAGGGCCGGCGATACCGCTGACCGAAACCGCCACATCAGCACCCGCCGCATGTAACACGCCCAGTGCCATTTCATGCACCACCTGCTCACTCACTGCGCCATATTGCTCAAGCGTGCTTTCAGAAACGCCCAGCAATTCATGCTTGGCCGCATTGCTGTAAGTGACAAATCCGCGGTCAAACCAGGCGGAGCTTCCAGCAATATCGGTAATCGCTTTGGCAATCAGGCCACCGGTACAGGATTCCGCACAGGTTACCCACCATCCCTTCGCTTTCAGCGCCGCCCCGATTTCCACACTCAGTTCATGTAAACGTTTTTCGCTCATACTCCCTCCTGGCGGGTCATCTGAAACTGACCCGATGTTAGCATTTCTCTTCCGGTCTGTGAGTCCCGTCGAAGCGTTTTGCGCGATGTATTCAGAATTGGAATAAAAAGAAAAAGAAGGGCCACAATCTGCGGCCCTCATGAAAGATTAACTCACCGGCGTTAGCGCGCGGCTTTCACCGCTTCACCCAGTTGCCATACCGCCATCGCATAATGCACGCTGTGGTTGTAGCGGGTGATGGTGTAGAAATTCGGCAATCCGTACCAGTACTGGTAATTAGTGCCCATATCAAGGCGCAGCAAGCTGGCTTCCTGATAATTGCCCAGTGAACCCAGCGGGCTAAGCCCCGCTGCTTTGAGCGTATACAGCGGATACTTGGTTTTGAAGCCATTCTCCAGCAGAGGCGCCTGGCCTGCTGCCGGCACCGCAATCGGTGCGCCTTTCGTCCAGCCGTGTGCCTTGAAATAATTGGCAACACTGCCGATGGCATCAATCGGATCCCACAGGTTGGCATGACCATCACCGTTAAAGTCTACAGCGTAGTCCTTATAAGAGGATGGCATAAACTGGCCGTAGCCCATCGCACCCGCAAAGGAACCACGTAAACTCAGCGGATCATCGCCTTCACGGCGGGACATCAGCAGGAAGGTTTCCAGCTCGCCGGAGAAATATTCTGCCCGGCGCGGATAAGCAAAGGATAAGGTCGCCAGCGCATCGATTATGCGGGTTTTACCCATTACGCGTCCCCAGCGGGTTTCCACACCGATAATCCCGACAATGATTTCCGGCGGCACGCCGTAAACCTGCTCCGCACGCTGTAACGCATCCTGATACTGATTCCAGAACACTACGCCGTTTTGCACGTTATCCGGCGTAATGAATTTGCTGCGATAGCGGTTCCATGCGCCATTCGGCACGGTAGATGGCGGGCCAGATGGCGCCTGCTGATCCATCAGTCGTAATACAAATCCCAGACGTTTGGTTTGCGACAGGACATCATGCAATTGCTGACGGTCAAATCCGTGCTCGCGCACCATTTTGTCAACAAACTGGTTCATGGCCGGATCATAGGCGAAATCACCGGTCTGGACGGCACCGGTGTGCTCAGCCTGCAGCAGAAAACCACCAGCGGGAACCGTATTCGCACTGGCATTTCTTCCATCGGAAAAAGGATTTCGCGGGCCTTCAGGTTGAGGTGCGGGCTTATTACTGCTACATGCAGAAAGTGTAAGAACCAGGGGAAGAATGACTGCCAGGTGGCGCATCGGATATCCGTAACCATGCAATAAAAGAGGTGCGGATATGGTAGAGCATTATTAAAGCCGAAAAAACTGAAAATCATCGTCTTTACAAGGCACAAAAATTCTAAGTGACGGGCCCGCTGTAACGGACCCGCACGTGTTAAAAATACTGCGTAATTATTTCACCGACGGCGTCTTGGAACGCCACTGGCTGCCTGATTTAAGCGTACTGCTTTCCTCAAATTTCACCGGATTATCACGATAAGCTTTCAGCTTGTTGCGCATCCAGCTGCTGGCATCACCCACGCCGCTGATCACCCCGGTCGTCGCTCCGCCGCCCAGGTGGACATGGAAAATACCGCGTGACGGGAAATCCAGATACTTAGGTGTGGAAAGATCCCATGAATGCCGGGAGAACAGTTCCCGGGTGTCGTGGCCCATCATTGAGGCATAAGCGGCATCGAATTTCAGCGGCAGAAGGCGTTCATGGATGGCATCCACCGAGGCACCAATTTCGGAATGCCCCATCAGGTAGCTGCCGCCGCTGCCCCAGTTCTGGGTGTTGAAATCAGCATTAACCTCATCTGCGGAAGTTGGCAGATGGCTGGCCGGGATCTGCCATGGCAGAACCGGTTGACGCAGGTGGCGACTTAAGGATGCGCAGAAATCGAACGTACGCTCCCATTCGTATGGCGAATAACAATAACCATTGGCATATGAACGGATAGTGAAGTCATCAGCCTCATAACGGTCAGCGGCCATAAAATCAGCGCCCTTCGCCACGTCAGGAGAACCGTCTGCACGGATATATTCGATGTCATCAAACACGCCGACCAGCAATGCATATTGCGCCGTCAGTCTGCCCGCAGTGAACGGATCAACCGTCATTTTTTTATGTTGCCCGTCAGCGGCATCAAAAACATCATCGTAGACGAAATCTTTATAAATCCACTGCGAACCTGCCACTCCCCACAGGTTGACCTGCCAGCCGAGTACGACGTCTGGCGCAACCACGCGCGTCAGCCAGTTTACCGCCCGGATATAGCCTTTCAGGGTATTGGTGATGCCTGCCGGAACCTGCACATTCACATTGTGGTGGGCAAGTGCTTCGCTCAGAGGCTGACGAACCGGAATTTCATACGTTGGCAGGAAACCGTATTTCTGGCATTCGCCGAGATAATCCGGATTCACAATATACCCGGCTGGTACCGGATGTTCCGCATCCTGCTGGGATTGCGCCATTTGCAACGACTGAATAAAGTTGGCGAAGCTGAATTTATGGCGTACCGGATCAGCAATAATATTCGGCACATCACCCAATGATAAGTTACAGGTGTAAGACACCATCAGCGGCAACACGGGTTCATTCAGTTTGGCGGAGACGTCCCGTGCCATTTTAATAATTTGCAGCGTCGGTTCTTTAGACGGTGACAGATAATCGCCCGCATCGCCCATGCCGTCATCACCGGAATATTTGAAAATTGAAGACACACGCGCCGCGGCAAAATCATCCACGTTAGTCGGCACCATATTGGCGCAGGCACCAAAGGTGAGGAACTCAGGGAAACCTTTCACGTGCAGATTCGCCCCTTTCACAATCGTCACATTCAGCTGTGCCGGTGCATTCGCGCTGACCAGTAACGGCTGAGGGCTGACATCCACGTAATGTACGATGCCGTTGTGAATAAAGGTTCCCGAGACCACGGTATAAGAACCCGGCACAACCAGAACTGGCTGCTCAATGCTGCCATTTTGCGCGGCAATCGCATCGAAGCGGTACTGACGAGGTGTAGCCGAATTGTCTGTCAGTCGCAGGGAAATGGATTTACTGACCGCGCTTTCCGCTTTCACACTGACCGTCAGCTTCGCAGCATTTGGCTGTGAATCACCACGCTGGCTGACCTGCGCCTGAGTGAAGTTAATACTGTGATACTGGCCGTCGAACTGACCGTCGTAATCATCAAACAGATAATGAATATTGTTCAGACGTAAATCGGCAATACGGATTTCAAAGCGGCCGGTAGCAGGTAAATGTTCCAGACGATATTGCTGGCCGGAGCGTACTGGCAGGCTCAGTTTATCTGTGCCGTTCTCGCTGCAAATCAGCGTCAGCTCTTCATCGCGCAAACCGGCAATGCCTGAAAAATTCAGTGCCACATCAATAGTTGTACTGCGATCCACAGCGCCGAAAGTGACGGCCAGCGAGGTGGTACGGCCTTTATCAATGGTGATTTCTGTCTGTCCGAGATTGACAGGCACGCGGACAGTACCGTCTTCCGTGCTTAATTCTGCTGCAAAGACACTGTAATTCCCCGCATTGACGGAAAATTTAGAGACGTGACCAAACTCTGGCAAAACGCGCAATGTTTTATCGCCGCGCACCAGACGCAGTTCGAGTGCGGCATTTGTCAGCCCGGCAGGCAACGGCGGACAACTGACCGACAATTCACCGGTAACACCCGGTTCTTCATCAGCGGCCAGCGCAAAGGTTTCGCGGAAATCAGACCAGGCAGGCGAATCCGCAGAGGAGACGTTCAGCCCCATATGAATTTTCTGAATGGCATCGCCCACAGGCTGTCCATCGGTCGGCTCAATCGTCACTTTGACATCAAAAATCCCGCCGCCAACTTCCGTGGATTCCACTTTCGTGCCGAGCGGTTTCCACGGATTGGTTTCGACATTAATATCACCGGCAGTTATTTTTCCGGGTGCTGAAAATACGATCACTAACTTTTCTTTAATATCAACCGCGCCGCCAGACGTTGATTTAATCTCATTCAAATCGAGAGTGGGATACCAGGCATCGTTGATCATGTTTAATTTAAATTGCAATTGCATAATACTTCTCCGCAAAGATGGATAAATAGCGTGGAAAAATCCCGTATTAATAAGATCATCCGGGAACAGCCATCACCCTAGCAGAGGAGTAAAACATTCATATCCACACTTAATTCATTTTATATACTTATTATTAATAATATTACGAACAACTAACCCATTAATATAACGGCACGTTTTTTATTATTATCACCTCCTTATTATTATTCTCAAAAAAATAAAAACTCTATTATTACGCCCGTTGCAACATGTTCAAATCCCCTGACCTTTACGCTCTGCAAACGAAGGGGGTGTTACATGTCTGGTTTGCGCGATGCTTTCCATTTTTAGTTGTGACAGCTTCTTGCCCGCTGGGCTAAGATACGCAACAGAAAAAATCCTTAAACCCATCGCGTCGAAAAATGGATTAAAAAGATTAAGTCTATGACAAATAATGTAAACCTGGATGCCCACACACCAATGATGCAGCAGTATCTGCGTCTGAAAGCTGAGAACCCGGAAGTTCTGCTGTTCTATCGCATGGGTGACTTTTACGAACTGTTTTATGACGATGCAAAACGCGCATCTCAGCTGATGGATATCTCCCTGACCAAACGCGGCGCTTCTGCCGGTGAGCCGATCCCGATGGCGGGCGTGCCTTATCATGCGGTAGAAGGTTATCTGGCGAAACTGGTCCAGCTAGGGGAATCCGTCGCGATTGCTGAACAAATTGGCGACCCGGCCCTAAGTAAAGGGCCGGTTGAACGCAAAGTCGTACGCATCGTCACGCCGGGCACCGTCAGTGACGAAGCGTTGCTCAGCGAGCGTCATGATAACCTGCTGGCGGCTATCTGGCAGGACGGGCGCGGGTTTGGTTATGCCACGCTGGATATCAGTTCCGGCCGTTTCCGCGTCGCACAGCCTGACGATCTGGAAACCATGGCAGCCGAATTACAGCGCACCAATCCGGCGGAATTACTCTACCCGGAAAGCTTTGAAGCCATGTCGCTGATTTCCTCCCGCCGTGGCCTGCGCCGCCGTCCGATGTGGGAATTCGAGCTGGAAACCGCGAAACAGCAGCTCAATCTGCAATTCGGTACCCGCGATCTGAGCGGCTTCGGCGTTGAGCAGGCTGCTCAGGCGCTGCGTGCTGCCGGTTGTCTGCTGCAATACGTAAAAGATACCCAGCGCACCGCCCTGCCGCATATCCGTGGCGTCACCATGGAGCGCCAGCAGGATGGGATTATTATGGATGCGGCCACGCGCCGTAATCTGGAGCTGACGCAAAACCTGGCGGGTGGTGTAGAGAACACGCTGGCGGCAGTGCTGGATCAGGCCGTAACGCCGATGGGCAGCCGCATGCTCAAGCGCTGGATCCACATGCCGAGCCGCGATATCAAACTGCTGACGCATCGTCAGCAGGCGATTGGTGCGTTACAGGATATCACCGCCGATTTACAGCCGGTGCTGCGTCAGGTCGGCGACCTCGAGCGTATTCTGGCACGTCTGGCACTGCGCAGCGCACGTCCGCGTGATCTGGCCCGTATGCGTCATGCCATGCAGCAACTGCCGGAAATCCGCGAGATCTTGCAGGGAACCGAAGCCGCTCATGTGAAAACGCTGGTGGAGCAAACCGGTGACTTTACCGAACTGGTGGAACTGCTTGAACGCGCTGTGATCGAAAGCCCGCCGGTTCTGGTGCGTGACGGTGGCGTAATCGCACCAGGTTACAACGCTGAGCTGGATGAATGGCGTGCGCTGGCAGACGGCGCGACGGATTATCTCGATCGTCTGGAGATCCGCGAACGTGAAAAGCTGGGGCTGGATACGCTGAAAGTCGGTTTCAACGGCGTTCACGGTTATTACATTCAGGTCAGCCGTGGGCAGAGCCATCTGGTGCCGATTCATTACGTCCGTCGCCAGACGCTGAAAAATGCCGAGCGCTACATCATTCCTGAGCTGAAAGAGTACGAAGACAAGGTGCTGACCTCCAAAGGTAAAGCCTTGTCTCTGGAAAAGGCGCTGTACGAAGAGTTGTTCGATTTGCTGATGCCGCACCTGTCTGCATTACAGCAAAGCGCCAGTGCACTGGCCGAACTGGATGTGCTGAGCAATCTGGCGGAACGTGCTTACACGCTCAATTACGCCTGTCCGACCATGAGTGAAAAACCGGGTATTAATATTACCGGCGGTCGCCATCCGGTGGTTGAGCAGGTGCTAAGTGAACCGTTTATTTCTAACCCGCTGAACATGTCCCCGGCGCGACGGATGCTTATTATCACCGGTCCGAACATGGGCGGTAAAAGTACCTATATGCGCCAGGCAGCACTGATTGTTCTGATGGCGCATATCGGCAGCTATGTACCGGCGGAAGCCGCTGTCATCGGGCCGGTGGATCGCATCTTCACCCGTGTCGGTGCCGCGGACGATCTGGCTTCCGGGCGTTCGACCTTTATGGTGGAAATGACAGAGACGGCGAATATCCTGCACAACGCGACCGAAAACAGCCTGGTGCTGATGGATGAAATCGGGCGCGGGACATCAACGTACGATGGTTTGTCGCTGGCATGGGCATGTGCGGAAAACCTCGCCAGCCGTATTAAAGCCATGACGTTGTTCGCCACCCATTATTTCGAGCTGACCACCCTGCCGGAAAAAATGGAAGGCACCGTCAACGTGCATCTGGATGCTATCGAACACGGCGACACTATCGCGTTTATGCACAGCGTACAGGATGGCGCCGCCAGCAAGAGTTATGGTCTGGCCGTTGCCGCACTGGCTGGTGTGCCACGTGATGTGATTAAGCGCGCCCGTCAGAAACTGAAAGAGCTGGAAACGTTGTCGAACAACGCTGCCGCCAGCAAAGTTGACGGTCCGCAACTGGCTTTACTGACCGAAGAAGTATCTCCGGCAGTTGAGGCACTGGAGTCACTGGATGCAGATTCGTTATCGCCACGTCAGGCGCTGGAATGGATCTATCGTCTGAAAGATATGGTGTAAACGTCCGCTGAACTGAACCGGATGCATAAAAAAACGGTGGGGATTAACCCACCGTTTTTATTGGATGCTGCATATTGTGGCAATTGCCTGTGAGTTATTTACTCACGGAAAAGTGCTTCGATACTCAGTCCTTGCCCCTGCAGGATTTCACGCAGGCGACGCAAACCTTCTACCTGAATCTGACGAACACGTTCACGTGTCAGACCGATTTCGCGGCCCACATCTTCCAGCGTTGCCGCTTCATAGCCTAACAGGCCAAAACGACGCGCCAGCACTTCACGCTGTTTTGCATTCAACTCGAATAACCACTTCACGATACTCTGTTTCATATCGTCGTCTTGTGTGGTGTCTTCCGGGCCGTTGTCTTTTTCATCCGCCAGAATATCTAACAACGCTTTCTCTGAGTCACCACCCAATGGGGTGTCTACAGAAGTGATGCGTTCATTCAGGCGCAACATACGGCTGACGTCATGTACCGGTTTGTCGAGTTGCTCAGCAATCTCTTCAGCGCTCGGTTCATGGTCCAGTTTATGTGCAAGTTCACGTGCGGTACGCAGGTAAACGTTCAGTTCTTTAACGATATGAATCGGCAGACGAATAGTACGGGTTTGATTCATAATCGCCCGTTCGATTGTCTGACGGATCCACCATGTTGCATAGGTAGAGAAACGGAAGCCGCGCTCAGGGTCGAATTTTTCAACCGCACGGATCAGACCCAGGTTACCTTCCTCGATCAAATCCAGCAGTGCCAGACCGCGGTTACTGTAGCGGCGGGCAATTTTAACCACCAAACGCAGATTACTTTCAATCATACGGCGGCGGGAAGGAACATCTCCCCGCAGCGCGCGTCGTGCGAAATAAACTTCCTCTTCTGCGGTAAGCAGAGGGGAATAACCGATTTCACCGAGGTACAGTTGAGTGGCATCCAGCACTCGTTGGCTTACAGTCTGCGACAACAATTCTTCTTCAGCATCGTTGTCGGCAGTCTCTTCGACTATTGCTTTCTCGTCAAAGGCTTCAGCGCTGTTCTCATCGAAATCTACATCATCATGTAACTCGTTAACTTTCAGCGTATTCTGACTCATAAGCTGCTCCTACCCGTGGTCCCGAGGGCAGAATCGATGCTCTGCCCCGATTTATCGCTGCGGAAGATAACGCAGCGGGTTTACGGATTTCCCCTTGTAACGAATTTCAAAATGCAATCTTACTGAACTGGTTCCGGTGCTACCCATAGTCGCTATTTTTTGACCCGCCTGCACTTCTTGTTGTTCCCGGACCAGCATTGTATCGTTATGTGCATAGGCGCTCAGGTAATCATCATTGTGTTTGATGATGATCAGATTACCGTAACCGCGAAGAGCATTACCGGCGTAGACCACACGCCCCGAGGCGGTTGCTACGACAGACTGTCCACGCGAACCAGCAATATCGATCCCCTTATTTCCCCCTTCAGAAGCTGAGAAATTATCGATAATTTTCCCGTCAGTCGGCCATTTCCAGGAGGAAACCGGACCGCCATTATTTGTAGATGTGGCGACGGGAGTGCTGGCTACAGCAACAGGTGTTGTGGTGGTAGTAACTGCACCTGATGAAGGCAACATCTTGCCTACATTCTGTTTACCAGAAGAATCAGAATACGTGGTAGTTGGTTGAGATGCAACCACAGAACCTGTGAGCATGCCCCCGGTTGGAACTTTCGGAACACCGCCATTTGTGGCATCTGTGACCGCTATCGCACCCCCGGTACTTGCTGCGGAAGAGACGTTATTTATCTGGATTGTCTGGCCAACTTCGAGGCTGTATGGCTCTGGGATATTATTGCGCGCGGCCAGGTCGCGGAAGTCATTGCCCGTGATCCATGCAATATAAAACAGAGTGTCGCCACGCTTCACCTGATAGGTGCTGCCACTGTAACTTCCCTTAGGGATTGAGTTATAGCTGCGGTTGTACACAATGTGTCCGCCAGGGCCGACAGCAGGCGCCATTTGCGGAGTGGAATTCAGAGTATTCTGACTACTATTGCCACTGCCACCGCCGCCATTAACGCTGCTGATGGGTGCAGATGTCGTTGAATTGTTCGTACATCCCGCCATCCAGGCACTGATAAAAGTACACATTACAATGCGGCTTAGTGTTTTTATTGGGCTTCCCGTGCTCATATTTCCCCCGTTACGGCAATCTCAGAATATCTCTTTAACCTCGCACACCGCGCCAGCTGGCGCTTTTCGTGTCATCAGACACGGTGCGGGCAGGCAACATGCTCATTCAGGCCTTTGCCCAAATGCCGCTGTGCCATAAAAAACTGTAGTGGATGCTATCAACATCGCCAGTACAGCACCATATAACAGTTGTATTTAAATTTTAAGAGGTTAGTCCTGCTGGGATCGGCTTATCACCGGTTTCAGGCGAGCTCGCCTTTCACCAGCGGGACAAAACGAACGGCTTCGATAGTCTCTGCAACAAACTCATCACCACGTCGTGTGACCCGTTGCAATGTTTGATTTTCTTCGCCCACGGGCAGAATTAATACGCCGCCATCATCGAGTTGTTGCAGTAGATCTTGAGGTATTTCAGGAGGTGCAGCAGTGACAATAATGGCATCGAACGGGCCACGCGAAGGCCAGCCCTGCCAGCCGTCACCATGACGGGTGGAGACATTATGCAAATCGAGTTGCTTGAGGCGTCTTTTGGCCTGCCACTGCAACCCTTTGATGCGCTCAACCGAGAAAACATGTTCAACCAGATGTGCCAGAATCGCAGTCTGATAGCCTGACCCGGTGCCAATTTCCAGCACGCGTGAAGTGGGCTCAAGGCGCAGCAGCTCGGTCATTCTCGCCACGGTATAAGGCTGAGAAATGGTCTGACCGGAGCCAATAGGCAACGCAGTGTTTTCGTAAGCTTTATGCTGAAATGCCTCATCCACGAAACGCTCACGCGGCACAGATTCTATGGCATGCAACAGTTTTTCATCATGAATGCCCTGCTGGCGAAGTTGTTCCAGCAGGTTGTACATCGGTTTATTCACCATTCGCGCTCACCCCGGCCTTTTCCAACCATGAGACCACGACATCCTGAGCCGCATAGGCGGTTAAATCCACCTGAAGTGGCGTCACTGAAACATAACCTTGCGCGACAGCAGCAAAATCAGTATCAGGTGCGACATCAAATTTATCCCCCGGCGGGCCAATCCAGTACAAGTCCTGACCACGCGGGTCCTGCTGACAAAATACCTGCTCGGCCGGATGACGGCTACCGCAACGCGTCACCTTGATCCCTTTGATCTGCGAAAGTGGCAAATCCGGGACGTTAATATTCAGAATTTTGCCAGTACGCAAAGGCTCACGCGCCAGAGCCCTGAGGATCCGACAGGTGATGATCGCCGCCGTGTCATAATGCTGATGGCCGTCCAGTGAGACCGCCAGCGCGGGAAAGCCCAGATGGCGGCCTTCCATCGCGGCGGCGACCGTACCGGAATAGATGACGTCGTCACCCAGATTCGGCCCCGCATTGATGCCAGAGACCACTATATCTGGCTTAGGGCGCATCAGCGTATTCACGCCAAGATACACACAATCGGTCGGCGTACCGTTAATTACGGCGGTATCCCCGTTAGGGTAAGACTGAATACGCAACGGGCCGTCCAGCGTCAACGCATTAGATGCGCCGCTACGGTTACGATCAGGGGCCACCAGCGTCACGTCAGCAAATTCACGCAGTGCTGACGCCAGCGCCTGTATACCCGGAGCCAGTACGCCGTCGTCGTTACTCAGTAATATCCGCATCACTTTCATCCAGATTCATCAGTTCACGCACCACGCTGGTGGCATAACTGCCGGCCGGTAACCAGAATTTGAGTTCCAGAGTAACATCATCCCAGCGCTGCCATTGCATCTGCAAAGGTTGCAGCATGATGGCACGACGTGCCGGTTCGACCCTCTCACGGTTAAGCAGCGACAGTAAATCCTCCTGACCATTCAGACAGGCCAGCTCATAGGCTTCAGCGTCTTCGAGTGTGCCCAGCGGGCCATCTCCCGGCAATGGTGCGGTTACCAGCAATTCACCGTTTTCAACGCGCGGTAGCAGCGATTCGAACTCTTCGGCTTTCGCCACAAACCAACTGCCACGGCCATTCAGTTGCAGGGCATCGCCCAGCATCGGCTGACGTACGGTGCCATCGGCCAGACGCTGGCTGGCGACGATATTGAACATCGCACTGCGGCTGGCGGAAAGATAGAAGCTGCGTTTGGCGCGTTCTTTCGGACGGGCTTCATTGGTTGCCCAGCGTTTCGCCTGCACCAGATTATTGCCACCACGGCCAAAACGCTGAGTGCCGAAATAGTTCGGTACGCCCTGTTGGGTGATTTTTTCCAGACGCGCCTCGACATCAGCCATATCGCTTACCTGACGCAGCACCAGCGTAAACGCGTTGCCTTTCAGCGTACCGATACGCATCTTTTTGCGATGGCGTGAGGCGCGGACAACTTCGCAGCCTTCGAGATCAAACTGGCTTAAATCGGGATCAGTCTTGCCCGGCAGATGCAGGCAAAACCATTGTTCGGTAACGGCATGGCGGTCTTTGAGACCGGCATAACTGACATCGCGCGGATGCACTTTGGCAAATCGCGCCAGTTGTTCCGCGACAAACTGCGTGTTACAGCCATTTTTGCGGATCCGCACCAACAGATGTTCACCTTCGCCATCCGGCTCAAAACCCAGATCCTCTTCGACAATAAAGTCTTCGGGATTGGCTTTCAGCAGGCCGGTGGCAACAGGCTCGCCCAGCAACCAGGTGAGACGGGACATATCTATCATGCGGTAATCTTCCACAACATCATTCCTTAATCAGCAGAGCAACGGCTTCGCAGGCAATACCTTCGCCACGGCCAGTAAAGCCCAGCTGTTCGGTTGTCGTGGCTTTCACGTTGACGTCATCCATATGACATTGCAGATCTTCTGCTAGAAACACGCGCATCTGCGGGATGTGCGGAGCCATTTTCGGTGCCTGTGCGATGATCGTGATATCCAGATTGCCCAGCTTGTAGCCTTTTGCACGGATACGGCGCCAGGCTTCGCGCAGCAGTTCGCGGCTGTCAGCACCTTTGAATGCCGGATCAGTGTCCGGAAAAAGTTTACCTATATCTCCCAGCGCAGCGGCACCAAGCAGTGCGTCCGTAGCCGCGTGCAGGGCAACATCACCATCTGAATGCGCCAGTAAACCCTGCGGATAAGGGATACGCACACCACCGATCACCAGCGGGCCTTCTCCGCCAAATTTATGTACATCAAAACCGTGACCGATACGCATTATGCGTTCTCCTCCTGGGATAAGCGGGTTAAATAGAATTCAGCCAGGGCCAGATCTTCTGGCCTCGTGACTTTAATATTATCGGCCCGTGCCGGGATCAGCATAGGATGAAAACCGCAATATTCCATTGCCGAGGCTTCATCTGTGACCACCGCACCTTCATTGAGTGCACGGCGCAGGCAGGTTTTCAGTAATTCGAGCGGGAAAAATTGCGGCGTCAGTGCATGCCACAGGTCCTGACGATCGACCGTATGTGCAATCGCTGTAATGCCCGGTTCACCACGCTTCATCGTGTCGCGCACGGGGGCGGCAAGGATCCCGCCCACTTTACTGGTGGTGGCAATCGCCAGCAGATTATGGAGATCGTCAGGATGCAGACACGGGCGCGCGGCATCATGTACCAACACCCAGCCGCTGTCTCCGGCAACATCCAGCCCGGCCATCACCGACTCAGCACGTTCCGCACCGCCTGCAACCACGCGAATACGCGGATCACGGGCAATGGGAAGTTGTTCGAATTGCATATCCTGCGGGCTTAATGCCACGATAACCTGACTGACTTTGCCGCTTTGCAGCAAAGCGAAAATTGAGTGTTCTATCAGCGTCTTACCGCCAATAGAAAGATATTGCTTGGGGCATTCTGCCTGCATACGGCTGCCAATGCCGGCAGCCGGTAACACGGCAATAACCTCTGGAAGGGAAACTGCGATATGGCTCATGGCTATTGATTCAGGTTGTTTTGCGAAACGGTGCTACCAGGCGCACGTTTGTTGTCAGGCACCAGACGATAAAAAGTCTCGCCGGGTTTAATCATGCCCAGTTCATTGCGTGCGCGTTCTTCGATCGCTTCCTGACCGCCGTTTAAATCGTCGATTTCTGCGAAAAGTTGATCATTACGTGATTTCAGTTTGCCGTTATTAACTTGTTGCACCTGAACGTCATCGTTTACACGTACATAATCGTGAATACCATTCTTACCCAGCCACAGCGAATACTGTAGCCAGCCAAGTAAAATCAGTAATAGCAGTGTTAGTTTGCCCATCCCCGCCCCCTAAAAAAGCTGGACAATCATCCCACAACTTTCCCTCTGACTCCACTGTGGCAGTGGTAAAGCCGGTGAGAATCAGACTTACGCACGCAATTAAGGGTGAGAATGACACAATGGGTTACATCGTGAAGGGAATTTGCAGGGAAAACCGCCAGGAAAAGTCACCAGCCAGACAGGAAAGAGAAGACTGTCCAGAACATGCCGATAACGCAGACCGCGCTGGCCAGAGAGGTTTTAAACCAGCCACCGCCAAAGAACGTGCTGAACGCAATGCCTATCAGGACGGAAACGGGCATCAGCGCCAGGAAGAACGGCCAGGTGTAGAGCAGGAAAAACAGGGTGTTGGAACCATAAACCAGAAAAGGGATCGCGAACGCCAGCCAGTAGAAGACAAACCCGATGAATCCGCCCTGCATGGAGTAGGAAGGATCTTCGGTGTCTGCACTGTCGGTTTCCGGTATCGGCACGCGTGTCCGGGGGGTAATTTCCCCGGTGCGATCCACGCGGTTCCGACTGACAAGTCTGCTAAATAACGCCTGCATAGATGATCCCTGTATTTCAGTGTAAACCGGCACGCTCTGTGACGTTTGGCCGGCAACATTCAGGGATTGATAATAGCGCGCTGGCGCATCACTTCTAATAATTGAGGCACCAATTGTGTTACCAATTGTTCACCATCAAGATGCACATCCGGGGTTTCCGGTGGCTGATATTCTGAGTCAATACCGGTGAAGTTTTTCAGTTCACCCGCACGGGCTTTTTTATACAAACCTTTCGGATCACGTGCCTCGCAGATAGCCAGCGGCGTATCCACAAACACTTCAATAAACTGACCGTCTTCCAGCAAATCACGCACCATTTCACGCTCGGCGCGGTGAGGTGAAATGAACGCCGTCAGCACGACCTGCCCGGCATCCACCATCAGTTTCGCCACTTCACCTACGCGACGGATGTTTTCACGCCGGTCGTCGTCGGTGAAGCCCAGATCACGGCACAGTCCGTGACGGACATTATCGCCATCGAGCAGATAAGTGCTAACGCCCTGCGCATACAGCGCCTGTTCAAGCGCACCGGCCACGGTGGATTTCCCCGAGCCAGAAAGCCCGGTGAACCACAGCACCGCACCACGATGGCCATGTTGCTTTTCGCGATCCGCACGAGTCACCGTGTGCGGATGCCAGACAACATTCTCATCTTTTAAAAAAGTGCTGTCTTGTGACGCCATCTTATTTGCCACCCAGCAGGTCGCGCGCACCCCAGTGCGGGAAGTGACGTCGAACCAGGCTGTTCAGTTCCAGCTCAAATGCGCTGTATTTATCCGATTCCTGATATACCTGTTCAATGGCTTCACGTACCAGACCAGCACCCACGGTAACGTTGGTCAGCCGATCGATAAAGATCATGCCGCCGGTCACCGCGTTGCTCTGATAGTTATCCAGCACCAGTGGTTCGTCGAAGGCCAGTTCCACCAGTCCGATACCATTCAGTGGCAGGTTTTCTACCACACGCTGCGTCAGCGAGTTAATTTCCACCTGATATTCGATATTTTCCACACGCGCACGGGCTTTCTTGCCGCCGACTTTGATGTCGTAACTCTGGCCGACGCTCAGTGGTTGCTCGGCCATCCACACCACATCGACTTTGGCATTTTGTACCGGTTTAACCGTTTCTTCTGCATCGACCAGCGTGTCGCCACGGCTGATATCACGCTCATCGGCCAGCACCAGCGTAATCGCGTCGCCCGCCCAGGCTTCCTGCAAATCACCGTCAAAGGTCACAATGCGTGCCACGGTAGATTCCACACCGGATGGCAATACTTTCACCTTCTGACCGACACGGACAGAACCGGATGCCAGCGTTCCCGCATAGCCACGGAAATCAAGATTCGGGCGGTTAACGTACTGCACCGGGAAGCGCATCGGTTGCTGTTCACGAATGTTAATAATGTTTACCGTTTCCAGCACGTCGAGCAACGTCGGGCCGGTGTACCAGTTCATTTTATCGCTTGATGTGGCAACGTTGTCGCCTTCCAGCGCGGAAAGCGGCACAAATTTGATGTCCAGATCGGTCGGCAGTTGCTGCGCGAAATCCAGATAATCCTGTTTAAACTGCTCGAATACCGCTTCGCTGTAATCCACCAGATCCATTTTGTTGACGGCCACCACCAGGTGACGGATCCCGAGCAAGGTCGCAATGAAGCTGTGACGGCGGGTTTGATCCAGCACACCTTTACGGGCGTCGATCAGTAAGATCGCCAGATCACAGGTCGATGCACCGGTCGCCATATTGCGGGTGTACTGTTCGTGCCCCGGCGTGTCCGCAATGATGAACTTACGTTTTTCGGTAGAGAAATAACGGTAAGCCACATCGATAGTAATGCCCTGTTCGCGTTCGGCCTGTAAGCCATCCACCAGCAGTGCCAGATCCAGTTTCTCGCCCTGGGTGCCGTGACGTTTACTGTCGTTATGCAGAGAAGACAGCTGATCTTCGTAGATCTGACGGGTGTCATGCAGCAGGCGCCCGATCAGGGTGCTTTTGCCGTCATCGACGCTGCCGCAGGTCAGAAAGCGCAGCAGGCTTTTGTGTTGCTGAGCGTGCAGGTAAGCTTCAACGCCACCCTGCTCCGCGATTTGTTGTGCAATTGCGTTATTCATTAGCTGCGGCTCCTCAGAAGTATCCTTGACGCTTTTTCAGTTCCATCGAACCGGCCTGATCACGGTCGATCGCGCGTCCCTGACGTTCACTGGTGGTCGATACCAGCATCTCTTCGATGATCTCCGGCAACGTTTGTGCCTCAGATTCAACAGCACCGGTCAACGGCCAGCAGCCTAATGTGCGGAAACGCACCATTTTCTTCTCGATCACTTCGCCCGGTTGCAGATCAATACGATCATCATCAACCATCAGCAGCATACCGTCGCGCTCCAGCACCGGACGCGGTGCGGCCAGATACAACGGAACGATTTCGATATTTTCCAGATAGATGTACTGCCAGATATCCAGCTCAGTCCAGTTAGACAGCGGGAACACGCGGATGCTTTCGCCTTTGTTAATCTGGCCGTTGTAATTGTGCCACAGTTCAGGACGCTGGTTTTTTGGATCCCAGCGGTGGAAGCGGTCACGGAACGAATAGATACGCTCTTTGGCACGGGATTTTTCTTCGTCACGGCGTGCACCGCCGAAAGCGGCATCAAAGCCATATTTATTCAGCGCCTGCTTCAGACCTTCAGTTTTCATGATGTCAGTATGTTTGGCACTGCCGTGCACAAACGGGTTGATGCCCATTGCCACGCCTTCCGGGTTTTTATGCACCAGCAGCTCAAAACCGTAATTCTTCGCCGTGCGGTCACGGAAGTCGTACATTTCGCGGAATTTCCAGCCGGTATCCACATGCAGCAGCGGGAACGGCAAGGTGCCCGGGAAGAAAGCTTTGCGCGCCAGATGCAACATCACCGAGGAATCTTTCCCGATGGAGTACATCATCACCGGGTTGGCGAATTCAGCAGCCACTTCACGGATGATATGGATACTCTCCGCCTCCAGTTGCCGCAAATGAGTCAGTCGTTTTTCGTCCATAACAGATCCTTTAAGCCAAATTCACAACCGACGGGCGTTGGGTGCCGTCAGTCTCAGGATGATGCCCAAACCAGGCCAGTTGCTGATGAAGTGATACCACTTCACCAATCACCAGTAACGCCGGCGCCGGCGCCTGCTGAGCCAGATGTTCAAGATTATCGAGTGTTCCGGTCAGCACCTGCTGATCAGAACGCGTTCCCCGTCCGATGACCGCAACGGGCGTATGCGCTGCGCGACCATGAGCGATCAGTTGCTGGCTGATTTCGGCAGCTTTAAGCGTGCCCATATAAATCGCCAATGTCTGCTGGCCTTTCGCGAGGGTCTCCCACTGCACGCCGTTGTTTTCCGGACGGCAATGCCCGGTCACGAATATCACACTTTGCGCGTAATCGCGGTGCGTCAGCGGAATACCTGCATAGGCTGTCGCACCGGCAGCCGCGGTAACACCCGGCACCACCTGGAAAGGAATGCCTGCCGCCTGCACCGCCTGTAATTCTTCGCCGCCGCGTCCGAAAATAAACGGATCACCGCCTTTGAGGCGCACGACTTTTTTCCCCTGCTGCGCCAGTTCGACCAGCAGACGGTTAGTGTCTTCCTGCGCGACAGAATGGCTGCCCGCACGTTTACCCACACAAATCTTGTCCGCATCGCGGCGCACTAAATCCAGCACGTCTTCGCTGACCAGATAGTCGTAAAGCACGACATCGGCCTGCTGCATCACCTGCAGCCCGCGAAGGGTGAGCAATCCTGCATCACCCGGCCCGGCACCGACCAGCGTGACATTCCCGCGATGCGAGATGTCTTCCGCGTTTTCTAACTGCTGTTGCAGCGCCTGTTCTGCTTCTGCGAGCTTTCCCGCAGAAGCGAGGCTGGCAAAGCGTCCGGCAAACAGTTGTTCCCAGAAACGGCGACGCGCACGCATTGAACTGAACTGTACTTTCACATTGTCGCGCCAGCGTCCGGCGATATCGGCCATTTGCCCCAGGCTGCCCGGCAGTAGAGTTTCCAGCTTCTCGCGCAACATTCTGGCGAGTACCGGCGCTTTACCGCTGGAAGAAATCGCGACCACAATCGGCGAACGGTCGACAATCGAAGGGAAAATGAACGAGCACTTCGGCTGATCGTCAACCACGTTAGCCAGAACATGACGGCGGTTGGCCTGTTCAAAAACCTCAGCATTTAACGCGGCGTCGTCGGTGGCGGCAATCACCAGAAAAACATCGTCGAGCTGTTCCGGCAGAAATGCCTGTGCCGACCAGCTAACTTCTGCGGCCTGTCTGCGTTGTTCCAGCTCGGGAGAAAGTGCCTGTGCGACTATCCGTACTTGCGCACCTGCCCGCAGGAGGAGATCAATTTTGCGAGCAGCGACTTCGCCACCTCCCACGACCAGCACAGGGCGTTGTTTGAGGTCGGCAAATATTGGTAGATAGTCCACAAAAGCCTTTAATGATTGTCAGAGTTAATAAACAAACTATACGTGCAGGCAATAATTGATCTGAAATGACGAAAAGGAATGATTAGTTACTAAATGGAATATAGCCCGACAAAAAGAGCGGTTTGGGATAACGGGAAATTGTCTAATCGCACAGACAATCGCATACTGTACGCCCCAGAAAGACCGCCACACGCGGCCTGTTGTTTGATTGCCTTCCGGTCATATTGACCAGCAAATAAGGATTTTTGGCTATGTTTTCTTTTTTACGCATGAAGCGGACGCTGCTGGCGCTGAGCCTGAGCTGTGTCTGTATGGGTCATGCGATGGCGGCGTCCGCCCCGCTTCCGCCAGTGGGGATGATCGCCAGTCAGCAAAATCGCCATATCGCCACCTATTTTCCCGGACGCATGGCCGGCAGCCCGGCAGAACTGATCGCTGCGGATTATCTGAATCAGCAGTTCAATAAATTAGGATATACGAGCGATTTACGTGGCTTCGATACCCGCTATCTTTACACCAGCAATGCGGGCAAAAAGAACTGGCAAAATATTCACGCCACGTCGGTGATTGCCGCACGTGCAGGAGAAGTGCCGCAGCAAATCATCGTGATGGCGCATTTCGATACCTATGTGCCGCAAAGTGACAGTGATACCAACCATAATCTCGGCGGCCTGACGCTGCAGGGGGTCGATGACAACGCTTCCGGCGTCGGTGTGATGCTTGAGCTGGCCGAACGCATGCAGGCCATCCCGACGCACTACAGCTTACGTTTCGTGGCGCTGAGCGCGGAAGAAACCGGTGCTAAAGGCGCGGAAGACTTTGTGAACCGCATGAGTGCTGAAGAGAAGAAAAATACGCTGCTGGTGATCAACCTGAATTCGCTGATCACCGGCGACCGGTTGTATTTCAATAGCGGCGCGAATACTTCCGTGGCCGTGGCGAAACTCACCCGCGTACGGGCGCTGAATATTGCGCACAGTCTGGGTATTCCGGCAGAAAGCCACGAAGGCGTACATTGCTGCGATGGCATAAAAGCGCTGGATGACGCACGGCTGCCGCTGCTGAACGTGACGGCGACTAACTATGCGCTGGGTAAGAAAGACGGCCTCCAGCAACGCGCGATCACCAGCCACTTCCCGCTGGGTACCACGCGTTATCAGAGCCAGTTCGACAATCTGCAATATCTGGATAAAGCCCTGCCGGGCCGCATCGAAAAACGCTCACGCGATACAGTGAAAGTGTTATTCCCGCTGCTGAAGGATCTGGCGAAACCGGCGAAACACGCCTGATTAAATATGGGGAGTTGAGACGTTAATTACAGGAATCCCCTAAATAATTCGGATTGCAGGAAGGCGGCAAGTGAACGCATCCCCGGGAGCATAGATTACTATGTGACCGGGGTAAGAGCGCGCAGCCAACGCATCTGCAACCCGAAGTATGACGGGGATTTATTCATGGAGGCCGCATTCGCGTTTCAGTCCGAAAAAGCGCGTGTCTTCTTCCTTCATCCCTTCTTCCCATTTTTTCGTGGTGTGTGTGTCACCGACGGAAAGATAGCCCTGATCCCACAGCGGGTGATAGCTCAGGCCGTTGTCTTGCAGATAACGGAAGATCTGACGGTTATCCCAGTCAATAATCGGCAGGATTTTAAACACGCCACGTTGCACCGCCAGCACCGGCAGATGCGCACGGCTGCCTGATTGCTCACGACGCAGACCGGCAAACCAGGTCTGCACGCCGAGCGTCTGAATCGCACGATTCATCGGCTCGACTTTATTGATGTGATTATATTTCTCGATGCCCTCGACGCCCTGCTCCCAAAGTTTGCCGTAACGCGCTTCCTGCCAGGCTGCCGAATGTTCAGCACGGAATACCTGTAAATTCAGGTTCAGCTGTTCGGTTAACGTATCGATGAACTGATAGGTTTCCGGGAACAGATAGCCGGTATCGGTCAGGATCACCGGAATGTCCGGTTTCTGCTGAGTGACTAAGTGCAGACAGACCGCCGCCTGAATGCCGAAGCTGGAAGACAGGGCGAATTCACCAGGCATATTTTCCAGCGCCCATTGCACACGCTCCTGCGCGGACAATTTTTCGAGGCTGACGTTAATTTCCGCCAGCGCCATGGATTGTCCGGACTTCGGCAGTTCATTCAGTTCAGCCAGAGTAAGGTTCAGCAAACTCATATCGCCTCCTGTCGGTTATCGCTCTTAATCATAAAAGTCACGTGCCGGATCCAGCACGGGCTTAATGATCCCTGCGCGGATCACAAAGTCGCCAAAGCCTTCACCGGTTTCGCGCTCTTTCGACCAGCGTCCGACCAGTTCGTCAATGATACTCAGGATCTCAGCATCAGAAATGTTTTCACGGTACATGCGCGGAATACGTGTTCCGGCGCGGTTACCGCCAAGGTGCAGGTTGTAGCGGTTCATCGCTTTCCCCACCAGACCAATTTCGGCCAGCAGCGCACGACCGCAGCCGTTCGGACAACCGGTCACACGCAGCACGATGTGTTCATCGCCTACGCCGTGGCCGTGCATGATGCCTTCTACTTTGGTCACAAACTCAGGCAGGAAACGTTCCGCTTCCGCCATCGCCAGCGGGCAGGTCGGATAAGACACGCAGGCCATCGAGTTTTTACGTTGCTCGGTGACACCGTCGTCAATCAGGCCGTGATTACGCGCCAGGGTTTCGATCGCGTCTTTGTCTTGTTCCGCGACACCGGCCACGATCAGGTTCTGGTTAGCAGTAAGCCTGAAATCACCTTTATGGATCTTAGCAATTTCTGCCAGTCCGGTTTTCAGCGGCTTGCCCGGATAATCAAGAATACGGCCATTTTCGATAAACAGTGTCAGATGCCATTGTTTGTCGATGCCCTTTACCCAGCCGATGCGATCGCCGCGACCGGTGAATTCGTAAGGACGAATATCACCAAACTGAATGCCTGCACGTTTTTCAACTTCGGCTTTGAATACCGGCACGCCGACGCGTTCCAGCGTGTATTTGGTTTTGGCGTTTTTACGGTTGGTACGGTTACCCCAGTCGCGCTGCGTGGTCACCACGGCTTCGGCGACGGCCAGCGTGTTCTCCAGCGGAATAAAGCCCAGCTCGCTGGCAGTTCGTGCGTAAGTGGCTTTATCACCGTGGGCGATAGAAAGCCCGCCGCCGACCAGCACGTTAAAGCCGACCAGTTTGCCGTTATCGGCAATCGCCACAAAGTTCAGGTCGTTGGCGTGAAGATCCACGTCATTTTGCGGCGGGATCACCACGGTGGTTTTGAATTTACGTGGCAGATAGGTCGCCCCCAGGATCGGCTCTTCGTCGGTGGTTTCGACTTTTTCCTGATCCAGCCACACTTCGGCGTAAGCACGGGTGCGCGGCAGCAGGTGCTCGGAGATTTTCTTCGCCCACTGATACGCTTCCTGATGCAGTTCAGATTCCACCGGATTCGAGGTACACAACACGTTACGGTTAACGTCGTTGGCGGTCGCCAGTGCATCCAGACCAAGTTTGTTCAGCAACTGATGCACCGGTTTGACGTTCGGTTTCAGGATGCCGTGGAACTGGAAGGTCTGACGGTTGGTAATACGGATGCTGCCATACAGCGTGCTGTCTTCAGCAAATTTGTCGATGCCCAGCCACTGGGCAGGGGTCATCACCCCGCCCGGCAAGCGGCAACGCAACATCATGGCGTGACGCGGTTCCAGCTTCTGCTCAGCACGCTCAGCACGAATATCACGGTCGTCCTGCTGATACATGCCGTGGAAGCGGATCAACAGGAAGTTGTCACCGTTGAAGCCACCGGTCAGACCGTCTTTTAAATCCTCAGTGATAGTCCCGCGCAGGAAATTACTTTCCTTCTTCAGGCGTTCGGCGTCAGCCAGCGGGGCATCGACGATCAACGGGCCCGGACCGGGATTGAGTTCACTCCACAACTTATTGCTCATAAGGTTTTCGCTCATTGCTCAGATTCGTTAGTAGACGTCGCGCTGATAACGGCGATCAAGGCGCAATTCACTGAGATATTCGTCGGCCGTTTCCAGATCCATTTCGCCGTATTCGGCGATGATTTCCAGTAACGCCTGTTCTACATCTTTCGCCATACGGTTAGCATCGCCGCAGACATACACGTGCGCGCCTTCCTGCAACCACTGCCAGACTTCAGCGCCCTGCTCACGCAACTTGTCCTGTACGTACACTTTTTCCGCCTGGTCGCGTGACCATGCCAGAGAGATATTGGTCAGCAAGCCGTCTTTCACGTAACGCTGCCACTCAACCTGATACAGGAAATCATCGGTAAAGTGCGGGTTGCCGAAGAACAGCCAGTTTTTGCCGGTGGCGCCGTCGTTATCACGCTGCTGAATGAAGGCGCGGAATGGCGCAATGCCGGTACCGGGTCCTATCATAATGACCGGCGTCTCCGGATTCGCTGGCAGACGGAAGTTGTCGTTATGCTCGATGAAGACTTTCACTTCACCGTCTTCTTCCAGACGATCGGCCAGGAAGCCGGACGCGCCACCAGAGCGCGGACGACCATCGATGTCATAACGCACCACGCCAACAGTAATATGGACTTCTGTTTCAGTTTCAGCCTGCGAGGAGGCAATCGAATACAGGCGCGGCGTCAGCGGACGCAGTAAATCCACCAGTTGCTGGGCATCCAGCTCAGTCGGTGCGCGGCGCACCATGTCAGCAAACGGCACGGTCTGGGCGTATTGCTGCAGCGCAGGCTTGTCAGCCAGCAGACCGGTCAGGTGTTCGTCGCGGCACAGCGCGGCGTATTTTTCGATAATCGGCGTGGTGTTTTGGGTGAGTTCGATGTGATGTTGCAGCGCCTCTGAAAGCGACAGTTTTTTGTCGTTCACCTCGACAATTTCATCACCTTTCAGCCACAGCAGTTCAACGATTTCCTGCACCAGTTGCGGATCGTTTTCAAACCAGATCCCCAGCGCATCGCCCGGCTGGTAACGCAGGCCGGAATCACCGAGTTCGATTTCCAGATGACGTACGTCTTTATCAGAATCGCGGCCGGTAATTTTCTGGTTAACGGAAAGTGTCGCGGTCAGCGGCGCTTCTTTGGTGTAAGGGCTGCTGTCGACCTGATTCACACTGCCTGCCAGCGTCGGAGCCGCCTGCGCCCCGGTGTCAGCCGGTACGCGCTGTTTCAGCACATCGACAATACGCTTACGCCAGTTTTCGGCGGCTTCTTTATATTCCACATCAGCATCAACGCGGTCTAACAGGCGTTCTGCACCCAGCTCGCCCAGACGGGTATCGAAATCTTTACCTGCCTGACAGAAGAATTCGTAAGAAGTATCACCCAGCGCAAACACCGCAAAAGCCGTGTCTTTCATTTGCGGGGCTTTTTTGGATTGCAGGAATTTGTGCAACGCGACGGCTTCTTCAGCCTGTTCGCCTTCGCCTTGCGTGGAGGCCACGATCAGCAGCAGCTTTTCCTGACCAATTTGTTTGAATTTATAGTCACCGGCATTCACCAGATTGACGTTAATTTTCGCGGCGATCAGGTCATCACGCAGTTGCTCGGCAACACGGCGGGCGTTACCCGTTTGCGAGGCGGAAATCAGAGTGACTGACGCGGCATTCTGTACCGGAGCAGAAGCTGCCACCGCACCCGATTGCTGATTAACCATGCCCCAGAAATACCCTGACAGCCAGGCCATCTGAGTCGGTGAGTAATCACCAATCGCCGATTGAAGGCGGGCCATTTGCTCGGGGGTCAGCGGGAGCAGTGAAGTTGGAGAAGCCTGAGTCGTCATCGCGGTACGAATTCCCTTATGCAAAAGCAAGTCATCAATCCGGCCTCCGGCGCTTTTTACAGTATATGTTCGCGCGGGAAAGACCTTTCAGAGGATGTAGGTTAACGAGCAGGATAATAACAATTAAAGAAGTGATGGAAATAATAAATAACCAAAATGACTAAGAGGATTTAGAGGTAAGTTCTATCTAAAAAAGTGGTAAGGCATGATTTTTATCCTACTGAAATCGCTAAAAAATTTACCTCACTGCGAGCAGGCTCTTTGCAAAGTGCCGGATACATAAAGAAAAACCCCGCCGGAGCGGGGTGATGAATATTTTTCAGGATCCAGCTAAACGTGACGATTTTAAAGATGAAAAGCGTTGTGCTGTTCAAACCAGGCGAACTGTCCGGCGGCAAATACTGACATTTTACTGCCGCTGTGGCCGACATCTGACAGATCCATAAAGTGCCAGTTAAACGGTGTGTTGTTCTGTTCAGCGCGTTGCTGGGAAGTGGTGAAATAACTCTCGGCGCGCTCCAGACGATTTGTCCCCTGCGCCATCGCCTGCTTGGATTTGCGCAGCAGGCGGTTTTCCGGATCGTCGTCTTCAGCCCCCACGGCAATCAGCACCGGTTTGGCAAAGTAATCATTCAGTTGCTGCTGGCTGACCGCCACCGGCGCTTCGCGTAAACCGTAAGGCCAGCGCTGATCGGTATCCGGTAATGTCCACCAGCCTGCCGCCGCACAGACCGCGGCTTTCACATTCGGCTCAGGCAACAGCGTCAGCATGCGGTGTACAAACTGGCAACCCGCGCTGTTTCCAAATAAATAGTATTGTTTCTGGCTGGTGACGCCCTGCTTTTGCAGCGTCGTAAACAAGTTATCGACCATGCTGAACGCCCACTGCGATTTCGGCAAACGGTGATGGGTTTTGCTGTCGGTCAGATTACCGAGGTTATAGCCTGCGGCGCCGGGGAAATCCTGCTCACTGAAATGCGGCACGACCACGCGCAGATGATACTGATCAGCAACGGTCATCCAGTCATTGCGGTAAGTTGCGGCATTACGGTCCACGCCGGTCATCACCATAACCACCGGCGTTGTCTCATCTGCACCGGCAGGCTGATAGGTGAAAACTTCCAGCGGCTTTTTACCCGGTGCCAGTGCAATATGCATCGTGCCGGATCCCGGTGGGAAAACCAGAGGTGCTTTACTGACCGGATTTTTGGCAACCGGAGAGGCTTTAACCGCGGGTTGAACCGGTTTAGCCGCAGCGGGGACGGACTGCTGAGGGGTGGCAGTGGTCTCTGCCTGAACACCAGCCGAGAACAACAACGCCAGAACAGCGCAACGAAGCACAGTAATCATTCACTATCTCAACAAGTTAGTTTCTACCGGCTCACTGTATGCCAGCAATGCGGGCGGAGTAAAGAGAGTAAAAGTCAGGATTTGGTGAAGAAAAGCGCAGTTAAGTCATGGCACGTAAGCCGGTATTCCGGTACTATGCCGCGTTTTTTCGAGCAACGAGACATGCCTCATGACCACCACATTATTTAAAGATTTTCAGTTTGAAGCCGCCCACCATTTACCGCATGTGCCCGCCGGGCATAAGTGCGGACGGTTGCACGGCCACTCTTTCACCGTCCGTTTAGAAATCACCGGTGAAGTGGATCCGCATACCGGCTGGGTGATGGATTTCGCCGAACTGAAAGCTGCGTTTAATCCGACTCTGGATCGTCTCGATCACTATAATCTGAACGACATTCCGGGCTTAGAAAACCCGACCAGCGAAGTGCTGGCCGCGTGGATCTGGAACGAGATGAAACCTAAGCTGCCACTGCTCAGCGCCGTGCGCGTGAAAGAAACCTGCACCGCGGGTTGCGTATATAAAGGTTAACTCAGCATATCTCTTATGCAATGTTGAGATACTTATGTGTCTGCATTGAAAGCCGCCAGTTTCTTGCAATGCAGGTCGCAATGCACAGTCTGGTGGCTTCTTCTTTTTGACTGATTGGCTGCAGGGCAATAATCCGCGCTTTGCTGTCAGTCAGGGTTTCCAGCAGGGCATCCAGAGCGTCGATATCACGCTGACGCGCCACCGGATGTTTCACTTCATCGGCGCGTTTCAGTGCCTGCGGCAGAATGTCGTAACCGCCACGCATATTCACTTTCGGGGAAACCGTCACCCAGGTATTCACCGAGCAACGGACTTCGTGCGTGCCGCTGGTTTCAATCTGGCAACTGAAGCCGCTCTTTTCCAGCAATGACGTCAGTTCAGTCAAATCGTAAATGCATGGCTCGCCGCCGGTGATCACCACGTGACGCGCGGTGTAACCTTGCTGCGCGATAACCTCGAGCAGTTGTTCTGAGGTGGCGTTACCCCAGGCATCACTCTCTTCGGTTTTGACCAGAATGCGCTGCATATCGACTTCCCGATCGGCAATTTTATCCCAGGTGTGTTTGGTATCGCACCAGCTGCAACCCACAGGACAGCCTTGCAGGCGAACGAAAATCGCCGGCACGCCGGTAAAATAGCCTTCCCCTTGCAGGGTTTCGAACATCTCATTAATCGGGTACTGCATCGGTTTCTCAGTCATCTCTAAAAAAATCAGCGCACATTATCGCAGATCGCAGGCGCTGCGCCAAATACAGGGCGCAGCAGGAGTGTGTGCAAAAATGTTTATCAGCGTAAAGAGCGGATGGCGTCAGTAAAGCGTTGCGTGATCTGCTGCGGTCGGGTAATTGCACCACCGACCACAACGGAATGCGCCCCCAGCGCTAAACATCGCGCCGCCATTTCTGGGGTATCCACGTTTCCCTCGGCAATGACCGGCGTCGTGCACTGCGCCAGCACCTGACGCAGGAAGGCGAAGTCGTCATGCCAGAGTTTGCTGCCCTGCGTCTCCTGAGTATAGCCGTGCAATGTTGTCCCGATACAATCAAAACCTAAAGCCTGCGCGTTTTGCGCTTCTTCTAAGGTCGCGATATCCGCCATCAGCAACAGGGACGGAAACTCTTTACGAATGTGTTGCACCAGCGCCGCAAGTTGCAGTTCACCCGGACGCTGATGGAACGTGGCATCCATCGCGATCATGTCCGGCGCAACGGTCATCAGCTCACGGACTTCTTTCAGGGTTGCCGTGATATAGACATCGCTTGTGGGGTAATCACGTTTGATGATCCCGATAACCGGCAGCGGCACGGTAGCGCGGATGGCTTTCACATCTGCGACGCTGTTGGCGCGGATCCCCGCGGCACCGCCCTGCATAGCGGCCAGTGCCATACGGCTCATAATAAAATCGCTGTGCAGCGGTTCGTCATCCAGCGCCTGACAGGACACGATCAACTGTCCCCTGACGGTCGTTAACATTGACTGATTCATACTCCCAACATCTCCTCAATTTCATTTTTAATAATCGTGACATGCGGTCCGTAGATCACCTGAATACCGTTTCCGCGGATCAGCACGGCGCGTGCCCCGCTCGACTTCAGCTTGTTTTCATCCACTTCGCTAGCCTGATGAACGCTGATGCGCAAACGCGTTGCGCAGCAATCCAGCTCGGCGATATTGGCCGCGCCGCCCAGTGCTTCGATAATCAGTCCGGCGCGATCGGTCACGACGTTATCCTGCTGAATTTCAGCCTCATCACGCCCCGGCGTTTTCAGGTTGAAGCGCCTGATCAGGTAGCGGAAAGAGAAGTAATAAAGGGCAAACCACGGCACGCCGACCAGCGGGACGTACATCCAGTGCGTTTTGCTTTCGCCCTGTAAAACCCCGAACAGAATGAAATCGATAAAACCGCCGGAGAAAGTTTGTCCGATGGTGATCTGCAAAATGTGGGCAATCATAAACGCCAGACCGTCGAATATCGCATGCAGGACATACAGCATCGGCGCGACAAACAGGAACGAGAACTCAATAGGTTCGGTGATCCCGGTCAGGAAGGAGGTCAGTGCCGCCGAAAGCAGCAACCCGGCGACGCGTTTTTTATTCTCAGGCCGCGCCGTGTGGTACATCGCCAGACACGCACCCACCAGACCAAACATCATGGTAATGAAGCGCCCGGACATAAACCGTGAAGTGCCGATATAAAACTGCTGCGTATTGGGGTCTGCCAGCTGGGCGAAGAAGATCCGCTGCGTGCCTTCCACCAGATGCCCGTTAATTACTTCGCTGCCGCCGAGTGCGGTGGTCCAGAAAGGCAGATAGAAAATATGATGCAGACCGAACGGGCCGAGCATGCGCAGCACAAAACCGTAAATGAAGGTGCCGAGGTAGCCCGTCGCATCCACCAGTCCGCCCATGCCAAAAATCACTTTCTGGAAATGTGGCCAGATGAAGAACATCAACGCCCCGACCACGATGGCCGCAACGGAGGAGATGATCGGCACAAAGCGGGAACCGCCAAAAAACCCGAGAAACTGCGGTAATTCGATTTTGTTGTAGCGCTGATGGAGCCACCACGTCACAAGACCGATTACCACGCCGCCAAACACGCCGGTTTCCAGCGTCTGAATGCCGAGCGCCATTCCCTGCCCGGCGGCACTGATATTGGTGGTCACCAGTTGCCCTTTGAGGATCAGGATGGCGTTGATGGTGGCGTTCATCACCAGGTATCCGAGCAGCGCGGACAAGCCTGCGGTTCCTTTATCACTGCGTGCCAGCCCGACGGCGACCCCGACGGCAAACAACACCGCCAGATTGGCAAAGACGATCGATCCGGCACTGGCCATGACGGTGAAAATCGCCTGCAAGGCCGGAATATTCAGAAACGGATATGCCGTTAAGGTATTGGGGTTGGAAAGCGCCCCGCCAATACCCAGCAGCAATCCGGCTGCGGGCAAAATAGCGATAGGCAACATGAAAGACTTGCCAAACTTTTGGGCTCTTTCGAACCACGCCCCGCCCCCTGAACCATTGAATATTGACATGAGATGACTCCGCGTTGTGTTGTTGTGATAATTATTTTCACCACATTATATAATTAAAATAATAATTACCATCAAATGTGCGACGTTATCCATATGGAATTCTTCTGGCGTTAACTGCGTCACATCAGCCAAACTAGTCAGGTCAATTATTCTGAGGAGAGCCGAGTGAGTCAGACCAAGGAAACAGGCACGCTGTTACTGCGAATGCGTCAGGGACTGGAGAATTACAGTCCGACGCTGCACAAGCTGGGCAGTTTTGTGCTGGAACAGCCGCAGCGCGTGCTTTACCTGACCATCACTGAACTGGCGCGTGAGAGTGATACCAGTGAAGCCAGCGTCACGCGGCTTTGCCGCCAGCTCGGTTGCAAAGGGTTTACCGAATTTAAGATGGGTCTCGCGCTTGAGACCCGACAAAATCCGACATTGCCGTTCGCTGAAGGGAATGACGACGTTCAGACGCTGATCGAAGACAGCATCACTGCCCTGCGTGATACCGGAAAACTGCTCGATCGGCAGGTGCTGGCGGACGCCGCGTTTCGCATTCATAACGCGCGTTCCGTTCAGGTGTATGGTGTTGCAGCCAGCGCTATCGTGGCGGATTATCTGGGTTACAAGCTGCTGCGTCTGGGCAAAGCGTCGCAATGTTTCGCTGATATGCACCGCGCGGCGATGAATGCCGTGAGCCTGGATAGTCAGGATATTGTGGTCGTGATTTCCAGCTCAGGTTCCACTAAAGATGTGTTGCACGCCGCCGCGCTGGCGAAGCGTCAGGGCACCACAGTCATCGGTATCAGCAATACGTTGCGCAGCCCGCTTTCCTCACTGGCCGATATTTTACTGGTGGCCGCCAAACCCGAAGGTCCGCTGACGGCGGGTTTACTGACGTCCAAAGTCGGCGGGATGCTGCTGGTGGAATTACTGATCAATCAGCTGTTAACGCACTCTCCGGATTATCTGCAAGCCAGCGAACACAGCGCGAGTGCCACGCTTTCTTTATTGCTGTAAGACGGAGATCTTAACGATCTCCCTGAATTGCAGACATAAAAAAACCCGCCGGAGCGGGTTTTTATGAAAGTGTTACGGGGCAGTAATTACTGACCTTTAACTTCTTTCAGACCGTTGAACGGAGCAGGAGTACCCGCAGCCGCCAGCGCTTCTTCGATACGGATCAGCTGGTTGTATTTAGCAACACGGTCAGAACGGCTCATAGAACCGGTTTTGATCTGGCCAGCAGCGGTACCCACAGCCAGGTCAGCGATGGTCGCATCTTCAGTTTCGCCTGAACGGTGAGAGATAACGGCAGTGTAGCCAGCGTCTTTCGCCATTTTGATCGCAGCCAGAGTTTCGGTCAGAGAACCGATCTGGTTGAATTTGATCAGGATGGAGTTAACGATGCCTTTGTCGATACCTTCTTTCAGGATCTTGGTGTTGGTGACGAACAGATCGTCACCTACCAGCTGGATTTTGTCGCCCAGAACTTTAGTCTGGTAAGCAAAGCCAGTCCAGTCAGACTCGTCCAGACCGTCTTCGATAGAAACGATTGGGTACTGTTTAGTCAGGTCTTCCAGGAAGTGAGTGAACTCTTCAGAAGTGAACGCTTTGTTGCCTTCGCCAGCCAGAACGTATTTGCCATCTTTGTAGAACTCAGATGCCGCACAGTCCATCGCCAGAGTGATGTCTTTACCCAGTTCGTAGCCTGCTGCTTTAACCGCTTCAGCGATGACAGCCAGCGCTTCTGCGTTAGAACCCAGGTTTGGCGCGTAGCCACCTTCGTCACCAACAGCAGTACCCATGCCTTTAGATTTCAGCACTTTAGCCAGAGTGTGGAACACTTCTGAACCCATGCGGATAGCTTCTTTCAGCGTTTTAGCGCCAACAGGCTGGATCATGAACTCTTGAATATCAACGTTGTTATCAGCGTGTTCGCCGCCGTTGATGATGTTCATCATAGGCAGTGGCATAGAGTATTTGCCTGGGGTGCCGTTCAGTTCTGCGATGTGTGCGTACAGTGGCAGACCTTTAGAAGCCGCAGCCGCTTTAGCAGCAGCCAGGGAAACAGCCAGAATCGCGTTAGCACCGAACTTAGATTTGTTCTCAGTACCGTCCAGATCGATCATGATCTTGTCGATGTTAGCCTGATCTTTCGCGTCTTTACCGGTTACAGCCTGAGCGATAGGACCGTTAACCGCAGCAACGGCTTTCAGTACGCCTTTGCCCAGGAAACGGGATTTGTCACCGTCACGCAGTTCCAGCGCTTCGCGGGAACCGGTAGAAGCACCTGATGGCGCAGCAGCCAGACCAACAAAACCACCTTCCAGATGAACTTCAGCTTCTACGGTCGGGTTACCACGGGAGTCGATGATTTCACGGCCGATAACTTTAACGATTTTAGACATTAAGATTTCCTCAGTACAAGTTAACTAAAGCTTCAGACAAGAGATGCGCCAATGGCGCATCTCTTCCCCGGTATTTTATTTTACCTGACGCTTCTGATACTCACCGGCAGCCTTCACGAAGCCTGCAAACAACGGATGACCATCACGCGGCGTTGACGTAAATTCTGGATGGAACTGACAAGCGACAAACCACGGATGGTTAGGCAGCTCGATGATTTCCACCAGTTGCTTATCGCCAGAGCGACCGGCTACGCGTAAACCTGCGGCTTCGATTTGTTTGAGCAGCATATTGTTCACTTCGTAACGGTGACGATGGCGTTCAACTATTGTCGGCTCGCCGTACATCTCACGAACCAGGCTACCGTCGTTCAGGTGACATTGCTGTCCGCCCACACGCATGGTGCCGCCTAAATCACTGTCTTCGGAACGTACTTCGACGTTACCTTCTTCATCGCGCCATTCGGTGATGAGTGCAACCACCGGGAACTTACAGTCTGGCACAAATTCGGTGGAGTTGGCGTTCTCCATACCCGCAACGTTACGGGCGAACTCAATCAGCGCAACCTGCATACCCAGACAAATGCCCAGATAAGGAATGTTATTTTCACGTGCATAACGCGCCGTTGCCACTTTCCCTTCCACACCACGGTAGCCGAAGCCACCCGGGATAAGGATCGCGTCCAGGCCTTTCAGCACCTCGACACCACGGGTTTCGACATCCTGAGAATCGATAAGTTTAATGTTCACGGTCAGACGATTTTTCAGGCCGCCGTGTTTGAGCGCTTCAATCACAGATTTATAAGCATCTGGCAGCTCAATGTACTTACCGACCATGCCGATAGTCACTTCACCGCCCGGATTGGCTTCTTCGTAAACAACCTGTTCCCATTCGGACAAGTTGGCTTCCGGTGCGTTGATGCTGAAACGTTTACAAATATAGTCGTCCAGACCCTGAGATTTCAATAGGGCCGGGATTTTATAAATAGAATCAACGTCTTTAAGGGAGATAACCGCTTTTTCCGGCACGTTACAGAACAACGCAATTTTCGCGCGTTCGTTGGCAGGCACTGCGCGGTCAGAACGGCAAATCAGCACGTCCGGCTGGATACCGATAGACAGCAGTTCTTTTACAGAGTGCTGGGTCGGTTTGGTTTTCACTTCACCGGCTGCCGCCATGTAAGGCACCAGTGTCAGGTGCATATACAGCGTGTGCTCACGGCCCACTTCAACCGCCATCTGACGAATCGCTTCCAGGAACGGCAGGGATTCGATATCACCGACAGTACCGCCAATTTCAACCAGCACGACATCGTGGCCTTCGCCGCCTTCAATGATGCGTTCTTTGATGTTGTTGGTGATGTGCGGGATAACCTGGATGGTTGCGCCGAGATAGTCGCCACGGCGCTCTTTGCGCAGCACGTCGGAATAAATACGGCCCGTGGTGAAGTTGTTGCGACGAGTCATCTTGGTGCGGATGAAGCGCTCGTAGTGACCCAGATCGAGATCGGTTTCAGCGCCATCTTCGGTAACGAAGACTTCGCCATGTTGAGTTGGGCTCATCGTACCCGGATCCACGTTGATATACGGGTCCAGTTTCATGATGGTCACGTTGAGGCCACGGGCTTCGAGAATAGCCGCCAGAGAGGCTGCGGCAATGCCTTTACCCAGAGAGGATACGACCCCGCCGGTCACAAAAATATAATTAGTTGTCATGCTGAACCTGAGAGGTTAGGTTTAAAGATGATGGAGTAACCAAGACGGGAAAACAGTATACCGGAACCTTGTGTGCGCCACAAATAAACGTTTTGCTGTCCATCATCGTTTTCCTTACCGTCAGTTCAGAAGGGTTAACCCTGCCAGCGCTGTTCTTTCATTCTTTCAAAAACAAACAGTTAGCTTGTAAAAAGTGCTGTGTTGTTCGCATGACGCACTAAAACATCTTAGATTTCAATTTGTTGGACTTTACTGCTCTCAGATCAGCCGGTTAAGCACTGAATGACATTGAGCTTAACCGTTTCAGCAGATTCAGATCTTGTTTCCGATCAAAGTCGGAGAGCTAACTCAGCCTTCCTGCTTTTTCACCTGCTGCCAGGCGTCTTCCATCTGCTCAAGTGTAGCATCTTCCATGTTTAAGCCTTTTCCACGGATAATTTCCTCGACCTGCCTGAAACGGCGCTCAAACTTGCGGTTGGCCGCCTGCAACGCATCTTCCGCTTTGTGGCCTAAATGGCGGGAAAGATTCACCGTCGCGAACAGCAGGTCGCCGATTTCCTCGCCGAGCTTTTCTTCATCGATCACTGCCTGACGCGCTTCAAACATCACTTCGTCGATCTCTTCGTAGACTTTGTCGAGCACCGGCCCGAGTGTGGTCCAGTCGAACCCGACATTCGAACAACGCTTCTGAATTTTGTGTGCTTTCATCAGCGCAGGCAACGCGGAAGGAATGTCATCGAGCGCCGAATGCAGGGATTTCTCCGCCCGCTCTTGTGCCTTACGCGCTTCCCATTTGACCAGCACATCCTGACTGCTGGCGTCTTTCGACCAGGCCGCTTCCTGCCCAAAGATTTGCGGATGGCGGCGCTCTAATTTGTCCGAAATAGCATTGCAGATATCGTCAAACTCAAACAGCCCTTGTTCGCTGCCCATCTGCGCGTAAAACACCACCTGAAACAGCAGATCACCCAGTTCGTCGCGCACATCGTCGTAATCTTTGCGGGCGATGGCATCCAGTACTTCGTAGGTTTCTTCCAGCGTGTACGGGGCAATCGTCTCGAAAGTTTGCTCTTTATCCCACGGGCAGCCCGCTTCTGGGTCGCGCAGGGTTTTCATAATGGTGAGCAGGCGTTGTAAAGAAGAGTCGGTCATAGGATCTGTCCGTTTTAAAAGAGATGAGTCAAAAACATAAAAGAAAAGGCCCGACTGGCGGGCCTTATAAGCGTTTGATCAGCTGCCGTGAAGCCGCTTGGCTTCAATTACATCCGGCAACTGGTTCAGTTTGGCAATCACACGTCCCAGCACCTGCGGGTTGTAGATTTCGATATCCATGTCGATGGTCGCCAGTTGCTGGCGTGTGTCGCTGCGGCTGGCAACACCGAGTACGTTCACTTTTTCATTGGCAAGAATCGTGGTGATATCACGCAGCAGGCCGCTGCGGTCGTTAGCCACCACACGTACCACCAGTGAATACCCGCTGGAGTAACTTTCGCCCCATACGGCATCGACCACACGTTCCGGCGCATTCGAACGTAAATCTTCCAGTTGATCACAGTCGGCACGGTGGATGGAAATCCCGCGGCCCTGAGTGATGTAACCGACGATTTCGTCGCCCGGGATCGGCTGACAACAGCGCGCAATGTGGTGCATCAGATTACCGACACCTTCAACCACCACGCGGCCATTGTCTTTGGTACGGGTCGGTGGCGGTGTGGTTTTCTGCGTCAGCTGGCGCAAAGCTTCTTTATCCAGCTCTTCCGCACTCGGCTTTTTCAGCTGCGATTGCAGGAAGTTCACCATCTGATTCAGACGGATATCGCCGTTACCGATTGCGGCCAGCACTTCATCCAGCGAGTTGACGTTGTAGCGCGGCAGCAGCAGTTTCTCGGCATCTTTGATGCTGATATCCAGTCTGTCCAGCTCGTCATCGAGGATTTGTTTACCGGCAATAATGTTCTTATCGCGATCCTGTTTACGGAACCAGTTTTGAATTTTCGAGCGCCCGCGGCTGGTCGTGACGTAACCCAGACTTGGGTTCAGCCAGTCGCGGCTTGGGTTCGCATGCTTCTGGGTGATGATTTCAATCTGATCGCCCATATGCAGCTGATAGGTGAACGGCACGATGCGGCCGCCAATTTTCGCCCCGATACACCGGTGCCCCACATCACTGTGGATGTGATACGCAAAGTCGAGCGGCGTGGAGCCCATCGGCAGGTCGATCACGTCGCCTTTTGGCGTAAACACGTAGACGCGATCGTCGAACACCTGGCTGCGCACTTCGTCGAGCATTTCGCCCGAATCGGCCATTTCTTCCTGCCACGCGATAAGTTTTCGCAGCCAGGCAATACGACCTTCGTAGCCCCCGCTGCGGCCACCGACCACAGCGGTGCCTTCTTTGTATTTCCAGTGCGCCGCGACGCCCAGCTCAGCATCTTCATGCATCTGACGCGTACGGATCTGCACTTCCAGCGTTTTCCCACGCGGCCCCAGCACCACAGTGTGAATCGACTGATAACCGTTCGGTTTCGGGTTGGCGACATAATCGTCGAACTCATCCGGCAGATGGCGGAAATGAGTGTGCACAATCCCTAACGCGGCGTAACAATCCTGTAAACGCTCCACCACAATACGCACGGCACGCACGTCGAAGAGTTCGTCGAAGGACAGGGATTTTTTCTGCATCTTGCGCCAGATGCTGTAGATATGTTTGGGACGGCCGTAAACATCAACTTTGATGCCCTCTTCGGCCATCGCATTTTTAACGGTCGACACAAAATCGTCGATGTACTGCTCACGGTCGATACGGCGTTCATGCAACAGTTTGGCAATGCGTTTGTATTCGTCAGGATGCAGATAACGGAAGCAGAAATCTTCCAGCTCCCATTTCAACTGGCCGATACCCAGACGGTTAGCCAGCGGCGCATAAATATTGGTACATTCTTTGGCCGCCAGTACGCGCTCTTCTTCCGGCGCATCTTTCACTTCGCGCAGATGAGCGATACGTTCAGCCAGTTTCAGCACCACGCAGCGGAAATCTTCCACCATCGCCAGCAGCATGCGGCGGACGTTGTCCACCTGCTCGGAAGCCATGGAATCGTTTTGCGTGGCTTTCAGCTGGCGGATGGCATCCATATCACGCACGCCATGTACCAGATCAGTAATGGCTTTACCGAACTGTTGGGTCAGGGTGTCTTCATCAATGATGCCGTCATCAACCAGCGGGAACAGCAGCGCCGCGCGCATACTGTCGTTATCCATGCTGAGGGTCGAGAGGATTTCAACCATCTCCAGACCGCGCCATAGCAGCAGCGAGGCGTCAGGATGGCCCTGCGTTTGTTGCTCGCAGTAGCGCCAGGTTTCGGCTAAACGCTCACATGATTGCTGGCTGGACAGTCCTAAACTATTGATCCAGTCGTCGAGCGCGAACTCGCCAGCCGTGTTCAGATGTGCACTTCTTACCGCAACCATACCCTCTCCCTACGTTTCTGACACAACACCTGTGTCAGACGGGTTGATAAACAGAGCCATCGATTCAAGGTGACCGGTGTGCGGGAACATATCCAGCATACGCACCCCGGCCAAACGATAACCCGCCTCCAACAAAATTTTACTGTCCCGCGCCAATGTTGTGGGGTTGCATGACACATACACCACACGCGCCGGGGCAAGCTTAACAATATGCGTCATCACGCCAGCAGCGCCACCCCGGGCCGGGTCCAGCAAGATTTTATTGAAACCTTGTGCCGCCCAGGGTTGTTTACTGACATCATCTTCCAGATTCTCATGGAAGAAGGACACATTCTCTAATCCATTATTCCGGGCATTATCTTGCCCATTCGCCACCAGTGTAGCAACACCTTCGACGCCGACAACCTGGTTAGCTCTTTTTGCCAGCGGAAGGGTGAAATTCCCCATCCCGCAGAACAAATCCAGCACGCGATCTTCCGGCGTCAGTTCCAGCCAGTCCAGGGCCTGCGCCACCATTTGCTGGTTAACGGCATCATTCACCTGAATAAAATCGCGCGGGCCAAATTTCAGATTCAAACCATCAATCTGATAATAAGGGGGTTCGCCGCACAAAGGCGCCAGAGTCTCGCTGTCAGGCGCCAGAAAAATCGTTAACTGATGTTGCGCCGCAAACGCCGTCAGGCGCGCACGATCGGCTTCACTGAGCGGATCAAGATGACGCAGCACCAACAGCGGGCCGTTATCCGCCAGCACCATTTCCAGATGCCCGAGGCGTTTCGCCGCCGATAATGACGACAAACATTCCTGCACCGGCACCAGCAGTTGCTCCAGTTCAGGCCGCAGAACAGGACATTTAGTGATGGCCACCAGATCGTTGGAGCCTTCCTGACGGAACCCCATCACCAGCGGGCCGCTGACGGCACCGGCTTTACGCCCCGGTTTAACGCCCGCAATTTGCAATCCCAGACGCGCACGACGGCGGTAACCGTATTGCGGACCGGCAATCACTGGCAGCGGATCCGCCAGAATACCGGTTTCGCGGGAAATCAGGCGTAATAACGCCGCTGATTTACTGCGCTGTTGCAGTGCCTCGCTGGCGTGCTGCTGTTGACACCCGCCGCAAGTGGAATAGTGCGGACACAGCGGTTTTACCCGATCGTCGCTGGTGGTCAGCAAACGCTTCAGCTTACCTTTGGCGTACTTGCTTTTATCTTCTGTTAAAGTGACTTCTGCCTGTTCGCCGGGCAGTAAACCACTGACAAATACGGCTTTGCCATTGTGGCGTGCCACACCTTGCCCGAAAGTATCAAGGTCGGTGGCGGTCACAGTTATCGTTTGCCGGGTCGTCACGCGACGGTTCGGAGAGTAGAATTGAGCCATTATTGTCGATTACACGCTGGTTTATTAAGCTTACTTTAGCTAATTCTCCCACATTGGAACCTCATGACCAAATATAGCCTTCGCGCACGGATGATGATCCTGATCCTGGCACCGACATTAATGATCGGTTTGCTGCTCAGCACCTTCTTTGTGGTGCACCGCTACAACGAGTTGCAGAACCAGCTGACAGAAGCCGGAGCCAGTATTATCGAGCCTCTGGCAGTCGCAAGCGAATATGGCATGACGTTCCGGGAACGCGAACCGGTGAAACGGCTGATCAGCCGTCTGCACCGTAATCACTCTGATATTGTACGCAGCATCAGTGTGTTTGATGGCGAGAACAAACTGTTTGCCAGTTCGACCAGCCAGCATGACGACAGTCCGTTGCAGGTAAAACGCATCGAAGACATTCCGCGCGAGCTGACGAAAACCCGTTCCGGCGATGTGCTGATCCTGCGCACGCCCATTCAGGCTGAAAACCATACGGAAGCGGATGACGAAACCTTCAGTGCCTCGCCGGACAACCGGCTGGGTTATATCGCCATTGAACTGGATTTACGTTCGGTAAAACTGGCGCAATATCAGGAAGCATTCGTATCCACCATGCTGTTATTGCTGTGTCTGGGTATCGCCACGCTGTTCGCTTATCGCCTGATGCGCGACGTGACAGGACCGATCCGTAATATGGTGAATACCGTTGACCGCATCCGCCGCGGGCAGCTCGACAGCCGCGTGGAAGGCAACATGCCGGGCGAACTGAGCATGCTAAAAAACGGCATTAACTCGATGGCGATGTCGCTGACGGCCTACCACGAAGAAGTGCAGCAGAATATCGATCAGGCAACGTCAGACCTGCGCGAAACGCTGGAGCAGATGGAAATCCAAAACGTCGAGCTGGATCTGGCGAAGAAACGTGCCCAGGAAGCGGCGCGTATCAAATCTGAATTCCTGGCGAACATGTCTCACGAGCTGCGTACCCCGCTCAACGGTGTGATCGGCTTTACCCGCCAGACACTGAAAACGCCGCTTTCGCCAACGCAGGCGGACTATCTGCAAACCATTGAGCGCTCCGCGAATCACCTGTTAACCATCATTAATGACGTGCTGGATTTCTCCAAGCTGGAAGCTGGCAAACTGGTGCTCGAGCATATTCCGTTCTCGCTGCGTGAAATGCTCGATGAAGTGGTTATTTTGCTGGCGCACACCGCGCATGATAAAGGTCTGGAACTGACGCTGAACGTCCACAACAACGTGCCGGAAAACGTGCTGGGCGATCCGATGCGCATGCAGCAAGTGGTGACTAACTTGCTGGGAAATGCGATTAAATTTACTGAAACCGGCAACATCGATATCAATGTCGAGCTGCGTTCGCAGAACAATTTGCAGGTGGAACTGGAAGTGCAGATCCACGATACCGGCATCGGGATTTCCGAACGTCAGCAGTCGCAATTGTTCCAGGCTTTCCGTCAGGCTGATGCCAGCATTTCGCGCCGACATGGCGGCACCGGATTAGGGCTGGTGATCACCCAGCGTCTGGTGAAAGAAATGGGCGGAGACATCAGTTTCTACAGCCAGCTGAACCGCGGTTCGACCTTCTGGTTCCACGTCACGCTCGAGCTGAATGAAAACCGTCATATTACGCCGGTTTCCATGAATCATCTTGAAGGCAAACGTCTGGCCTATGTTGAAGCCAATCCGGCGGCGGCGAAAGCCACGATGGAAATCCTGCAGGCCACACCGCTGGATATCACACATCGCACCACGCTGGCTGCGCTTCCTGAGCCATGGTACGACATCATGTTGTGCAGCATTCCGGTCAAACCGGATCAGGTTCTGGCGGACTACGAGGGTAAATTGCAGAAAGTGCTGGGCATGACACAGCACCTTCTGCTGGCGCTGCCGAGTCAGTTCCAGGTGGATGCCGAAGAATTGAAAAGGCGTGGCGTTCAGGCCTGTCTGATTAAACCGATGTCGAGTATCCGCCTGCTGCCGCTGTTGTTACATGAACAACAGGCTTCCGTCAGGGTGATCGGTAACGACGAAGATAAAACCTCGCGTCTGCCGCTGACCGCCATGGCGGTGGATGACAATCCGGCAAACCTCAAACTGATTGGCGCCTTGCTGGAAGAACTGGTGGAAACCACCGTGCTTTGTCACAGCGGTGAAGAAGCCATCGATGTCGCACGTCATACCGATCTGGATATTATTCTGATGGATATTCAGATGCCGGATATCGACGGCATTCGCGCCAGCGAAATCATCCACCAGATGGCGCGCCATGCCAAAACGCCGGTGGTGGCCGTCACCGCGCACTCGCTGAGCGGCGAGCGTGAACAGTTACTGAAACTGGGGATGGACGATTACCTGTCTAAACCCATTGATGAAAGCATGCTGAAAAATGTTCTGTCGCGCCATCATCAGCATCAGACACAGCTGGATTCACCGTTGCAGGCCAGCGAGTCACTCGCGCCGATCAGCACACTCGACTGGCAACTGGCACTGAGTCAGTCAGCCAATAAAGTCGCGCTGGCGCAGGATTTGCTGCAAATGCTGGTGGAGTTTCTGCCGCAGGTGGCAGAACGGGTGGAAGCCGTCACGCGTGGCGAACCGGACGACGATATTCTGGCGCTGATCCACAAGCTTCATGGCAGTTGCAGCTACAGCGGCGTACCGCGTCTGAAACGGCTGTGTTTCTACATTGAACAACAGCTTCGTCAGGGCGTCAGCGTGGAAACGCTGGAACCGGAATGGTTTGAACTGCTTGATGAAATTGACAACGTGAAGCGCGCAGCAGTGGCGTATTTACCGAGGTAGTCATTAAAAAGATTAACGCCCGTCATCGTCCGGGCGTTTTCGTGTCGTCAGAACCAGGTCGTCACCGCGCCGGTCACATCCCACTGTTCATTCACCAGCAATAACTGACGCCATTTGTCGAACGTCAGGCACGGATGGCAGATATCAAACACCAGCATGTCGCCGACTTTCAAATCCGCATCTTCCGGGATCGACATAAACGCATGCTGATCCATCATCGCGAACACCTTCCAGTCGTCAGGCGCGGGCACCACCGTGGTGTATCCGGCCTGTGTGGCGCTACGCGGACGAAAATGTCCGGCCGCTTTCGGGTATCCGGCATCATAACCGGCATCACGTTTGCCGAACGCAATAATGGCCCTGCCCGGTTCCGGCAACGACTGCACGGCTGCCCAGACCTGCAATGCTGGCTGTAAGCTGCTGTTCATTTCACGCGCCACCGGATTGCTGGTTTGCATACGCTCCAGCGCCGCCTGATACGCGCCAACGTCGTGTGTCACGTAACAACCGGAACGCAGAATGATATCCAGCACGTAGCGTTTTTCTGCATCAAGATGGGTTTCTTCCCGCGTCAGTTCCTCGGCAACCACATCGAACCAGGCGGAACCTGCACCGGTCAAAATCACCTGAGGTTCAGCAAATTCTCCGGCCTGCGCCAGCGCTTCGGTACGTGTCATCACGTGACGCAGGAAACGGCGGATCACCGCTTCATCATTGCTCACGCCTTCATAAAGCTCGACGCCGACCAGCGCCAGTGACTGCGGCCAGCGCTTCACCGCCGCCAGTACGTCGGCTTCCTGTTGTTCGGTGCGAATACCGGTGCGCCCGCCCGTTATGCCGTACTCAAACATCACCCGCAGTTTCTGCCGCTGGCTGGCAAAATAGTGCCCGAGCGCATCGGCGTTCTCAGCAGAATCCACGATGCAGGTAAAATCAAATGCCGGGTCATCACGCAGCAACCCGGCAATGATCGCCATGTTGCCTTTCCCCACCAGCTGATTCGCCATGATCACTTTGCGCACACCGTGCCGGAACGCGGCATTAACCTGCGGTGCCGTTGCCAGCGTGATGCCCCATGCGCCGAATTCCAGCTGCATCTGATACAACTCAGGGCTCATGGTGGTTTTGCCGTGCGGTGCCAGTTTGAGCTGATAACGCTGGATAAATTCACGCATCCAGGAAAGGTTGTGTTCGATTCTCTCTTCGAGCAGCACCGCCACCGGCAGGCTGACGTCTTCACGCAGGATATTCCAGCCCTGTTCACGGATATCGCGCATGCGCGCACCGTCACTCAGCGGCCCCAGCCCTTTCGTTTGCGTATTAACCGGCTGCTGTGAAAAATCGATCTCTGACATACGTGTTTTCTCATTGGCGAATGTCTTTAAAACCTAACGTAAAACCGAGGGAAATAAAATACAAAAACCGGCGCAGGCTGGGCCTGAACACCGGTTTTATATCCTGAGTGCTGTCGGTTAAAGCTTTTGCGATAACTTAATAGTGGCGGCAATATTTCGTGCTGATTTACGCAAGTTGTCTGCGGCGTTTTTCAGGGCATCATCGAGCGTACAAATGCTGTAGAGCACGCTGAAAACAGCATCCAGACCATGGTCGTAAACGACATCAACATCTTTTGTCAGACTGCCGGCAATACCAATCACGGGCTTGTTGTAACGTTTAGCCACCCGTGCCACACCAATTGGCACTTTGCCATTGATGCTCTGACTGTCAATCCGCCCTTCACCGGTAATCACCAGCGTGGCATCTTTCACCAGTTCATCCAACCCCAGCGCATCGGTGACGATCTCAATGCCCTGGCGCAGTTCGGCATGACAGAACCCGTAAAGTGCCGCTCCCATGCCACCGGCAGCACCGGCTCCGGGAACATGCTCAACGTCGATACCCAGATCCTGTTTGATCACCCGGGCGTAATGATGCAGATAGCCGTCGAGCTGTTCGATCATCTCCGGTGTTGCCCCTTTTTGCGGGCCAAAGATGGCAGAAGCTCCGTCCTTGCCGGTCAGTGGATTCGTGACGTCACAGGCCACTTCAAAGCGGCATGTTTTAATTCGCGGATCCAACCCGCTGATATCAATGTGGTGCAGTTTTTCCAGCTCGCCTCCGCCCTGACCAATAGATTTGCCATCTTTGGTCAGCAACTTCGCGCCCAGCGCCTGCATCATGCCAGCGCCACCATCGTTGGTAGCGCTGCCACCAATCCCGATAATGCAGTGTTTTACGCCGTGGCCGAGAGCAGAATGGATCAGTTCCCCTGTACCATACGACGTGGTTTTCAGCGGATTACGTTGCGCCGGAGGAACACTTTCCAGCCCGCTGGCCGCCGCCATTTCGATGAAAGCGATTTTCTCATCACCTGAAAGGCCAAAAAACGCTTCAAGCGGGGTGCCCAGTGGTCCGGTGACATTCACCTTCACCACACGCCCACCGGTAGCCGCCACCATGGCCTCTACCGTGCCTTCGCCGCCATCGGCAACCGGCAACTTGACGTACTCTGCCTCGGGGAAAATCTCACGGAACCCACTCTCGATGGCTTTTGCCACATCCAAAGCAGACAAACTTTCTTTGTATGAATCCGGTGCGATCACTATTTTCATAAAGTCATTACCTTCATAAACTGCACGCGCCGATGTGGAAAAGCGTCCTGTCAGTTTTGCATCCTGCCTGAAGGGCCGCGCGCCAGCCGTGTTCATTCAGCGCCGCGCGTCCGCCGCAGACTAACGGGTAACTTCAACCTTCGCTAAGGTTTCATAATAGCGTGCAATAGCGCTATGGTCAGATTGCCCGTGACCATCCGCTTTCAATGCCTGCATCATTTCCATGACCAGCGAGGTCAGAGGCAGTTGTGCGCCGACGCTGTGTGAGGTGTCCAGTGCGTTCGCTAAATCTTTGATGTGTAAATCAATACGGAAGCCCGGTTTGAAGTTGCGATCCATCACCATCGGCGCTTTCGCTTCCAGCACGGTACTGCCTGCCAGACCACCACGAATTGCCTGGAAAACCAGATCCGGATCCACGCCCGCTTTGGTTGCCAGCACCAGTGCTTCTGACATCGCCGCAATGTTCAGCGCCACAATCACCTGGTTCGCCAGCTTGGTCACGTTGCCTGCACCAATATCACCGGTATGCACCACCGAACCTGCCATGGATTTCATGATTTCATAGCATTTATCAAACACGGCTTTGTCGCCACCCACCATGACAGACATAGTGCCGTCGATGGCTTTTGGTTCACCACCGGAGACCGGCGCATCGAGCATCGCGATTTGTTTAGCGGCCAGCGCCTCACTGATTTCACGACTTGCCAGCGGCGCGATAGAACTCATGTCGATGAAAATGGTGCCCGGACGAGCGCCTTCAATCAGACCATTTTCGCCCAGCGCCACGTCTCTCACCTGCGGCGAGTTTGGCAGCATGGTGATGATCACATCAGAAACCGCAGCCACCGCTTTTGGTGTGTCTGCGGCTGTCGCGCCGAGTTGGACAATTTCGCCGACGGTATCCTGATTGCGGTCCATAACGACCAGCTCGTAACCTGCTTTCAGCAGGTTTTTGCTCATAGGCTTGCCCATGATGCCTAAACCAATAAAGCCAATTTTCATTCGGGTATCCTCTTTATATTGATGTAATGAGAGCGGATCACTGGGTGAAGCGATCGCACAGCGCCTGTGTGCCTGCACGGAAAACGCCTAAATCACTGCCGACAGCCACGAAGGTCGCTCCCCACTCCAGATAACGGCGCGCATCCGCTTCAACCGGTGCCAGAATACCGCTCGGTTTGCCATGCGCTTTTGCACGCGCAAAAATGTGACGGATAGCGGCCTGCACGTCCGGGTGTCCGGCGTTGCCCAGATGACCCATGCCTGCGGCCAGATCACTCGGGCCGACGAAAATGCCATCGATGCCATCAACGGCAGCAATCGCGTCCAGATTATCGACGCCCTGCTGGCTTTCGATTTGCACCATCACCGCGATGTTGTCATTGATGCTGTTGAAGTAATCCGGCACGGTGCCGAACATGTTGCTGCGGTGGGAAACGGAAACGCCGCGGATCCCGGCAGGCGGATAACGGGTAGAAGAAACGGCCAGCTCAGCCTGTTCCTGTGTTTCCACAAACGGCACCAGGAAATTGTAGAAACCGATATCCAGCAGACGTTTAATCACCACCGGATCGTTGAATTGCGGACGAACTACCGGCGCGCTGCGGCTGCCTTTCAGCGCCATCAGCTGCGGCACAAAAGTGCTAACATCGTTTGGCGCGTGTTCGCCGTCGAGCAGCAGCCAGTCAAAACCTGCGAGGCCAAGCACTTCGGTTGAGATCGGGCTGGATAATGCTGACCAACAGCCAATCAGGGTTTTCCCTTGCAATAAGTCCTGGCGGAACCGGTTTGGAATCATTTGATTACTCATATCTGACCTCATAAAAGGGGGCAGAGCCGGGATGCCCGGATTACCCCGCATCGCAATTTACTATTTCTTAAGTTCCAGACGTTTGATATCGCCGACCACCAGCAGATAGCAAAGCATCGCCATCAGTGCTGAACAGCCCACAAAAATTAATGCCATATTGAAAGAATGCAGACCTTTCACGATGTAGCCGATCACCAGCGGCGTCACGATGGAGGCCACGTTACCGAACACGTTGAAGATGCCGCCGCACAGACCGATGACTTCTTTTGGCGCAGTATCCGCAATCACTGGCCAGCCGAGCGCTCCGAAGCCTTTACCGAAGAACGCCAGCGCCATCAGGGTGACGACCAGTACGTTATTGTCCGTGTAGTTACACAAAATGATGCTGGTGGCTAATAACATGCCCAGCACGATAGGAATTTTACGCGCCACGGTCAGCGAGTAGCCGCGTCTGATCAGAAAATCTGAGAACACGCCACCCAGCACACCGCCCGCAAAACCACACAGCGCAGGAATTGCGGCAATCATCCCCACTTTAAGAATAGACATGCCCTTTTCCTGAACCAGATAAATCGGGAACCAGGTCAGGAAGAACCACGTAATACTGTTAATGAAATACTGTCCGAAGAAGATCCCAAGCATCATGCGGCTGCTCAGCATCTGACGAACGTAGCTCCATTTCGGGCCACTTTTCGCGCTGTCCGTTTTCTTGTGGTCGATATCAACAACGGCACCGCCGTCTGTCAGATACTCCAGCTCACTTTTAGAAATATGTGGATGTTCCGGCGGGTTGTGAATGAATTTGATCCACACCAGCGTCAGCACAAAACCCAGCACGCCCATCACGATGAAAACATGTTCCCAGCCCCAGGCATAAGTCAGCCAGCCCAGCAAAGGCGAAAACAGTGCCAGTGAGAAATACTGTGCGGAGTTAAAAATCGCGGAAGCCGTGCCGCGTTCAGTGGTCGGGAACCAGGCAGCCACAATACGGGCGTTCGCCGGGAACGATGGAGCTTCGGAGAAACCGAGCATGAAACGCAACATGAACAGCGTCAGTGCGCCGTACGCCAGCGGGAACCAGCCCACAAAACCCTGCAACAGGGTGAACAGCGACCAGAAGAACAGGCTGTAGGTGTACACTTTTTTGGAGCCAAATCTGTCCAGCAGCCAGCCGCCGGGCAATTGCATAATCAGATAAGCCCAGCCGAACGCGGCAAATATTTGTCCCATGTCGGCAGCATCCAGGCCCAGCTCACGCGCGACCTCGGTTCCCGCGATAGAGAGCGTTGCGCGGTCAGCGTAATTCACCGCCGTGATTAAAAAGATAATCAGCAAAATATAGTAACGGATATGGGTCCGTACCTTACTTTGCGCGATTGTCCCGGACTGAGATTGAATGTTCATGGTGACCCTCATTGTCATAATGCGAAAATTTTTCAGGGAGCTCACCGTTATTGAAATAACGTCTTTCGTTCACCTGTGGTTATTCGCCGTACAGCGTCTTAATTCGAAACAGGCAATAAACACTTTATTTATGATCGCCTGAAATTTACCTGTATTACTTTCAACGTCACCTTCAGAGGGCCAATACAGTATAAAAAGGAGGCCACGAAATAACACTGTGCATTCGCCCAAGAATAGCCCCGTTGATTGTGACTATTCTTTTGCATCCACACATCGGTGTGGGAGGAGAATCACAGATTGTGCGGAACCGATAACCGCTCAAATCAAAGGGTGATTTACATCACATTTATTCTGTCACCTGCCACACAGAATGACGTTCATCGGGCAAAAAGCTGGTCAGTTGCACAATGAGGTTGCCGGAAGACTGCCTTATAATGGATGCCATACCCTGTATTACCAGAGCATGTTTACAAGAACATTATTGAGCGTCAACTTCAGATAATTTACCGGAATTTTTTGTTCCGGGATGTTTAATAAACGCGGAGACAGTTATGTCACGTAATAAAGATAAAGAACACGCTACCGAAGCGCTTTTTATTAAAGTTCATGAAAGCGATAACGTGGCGATTATTGTGAATGACAACGGCTTAAAAGCCGGCACCCGATTTGCGAACGGTCTGGAATTAATTGAGCATATTCCGCAAGGCCATAAAGTGGCGTTAGAACCCATTGCTAAAGGCGGCGATATTATTCGTTACGGAGAAGTCATTGGTTATGCCGTACGGGATATCGCGCAGGGCAGCTGGATTGATGAATCCCTGGTGGAATTACCGGTCGCCCCTGAACTTTACAGCCTGCCGCTGGCCACCCGTGTGCCACCCGCGCTGCCACCACTCGAAGGCTATACCTTTGAAGGCTACCGCAATGCCGACGGCAGCGTCGGCACCAAAAATCTGCTGGGAATCACCACCAGTGTGCACTGCGTGGCGGGCGTAGTGGATTACGTAGTGAAAATCATTGAACGTGATTTACTGCCGAAATTCCCCAACGTCGACGGCGTCGTGGCACTGAACCATTTGTACGGTTGCGGTGTGGCGATTAACGCTCCTGCGGCCATTATCCCGATCCGTACCATCCACAATCTGGCGCTGAACCCGAACTTTGGCGGCGAAGTCATGGTGGTCGGTCTGGGCTGTGAGAAGCTGCAACCCGAGCGCCTGCTGGAAGGCACGCCGGATGTGCAGGCGATTTCACTCGATGACACGCACATTGTGCGTTTGCAGGATGAGCAACATGTCGGTTTCCAGTCGATGGTTGACGATATCCTGACGGTCGCACAATTTCATCTGGAACGCCTGAACCGCCGCCAGCGCGAAACCTGTCCGGCTTCCGATCTGGTTGTGGGCACACAATGCGGCGGCAGTGATGCCTTCTCCGGTGTCACCGCCAACCCGGCAGTCGGTTACGCTTCGGATTTGCTGGTGCGCTGCGGTGCAACAGTGATGTTTTCAGAAGTCACAGAAGTGCGCGACGCTATCCATCTGCTGACACCGCGTGCAGCGGACGTCGACGTGGGTAAACGTCTGCTGGAAGAAATGGCCTGGTACGATAATTATCTGTCGCTGGGACAGACCGACCGCAGCGCCAACCCGTCTCCGGGCAACAAAAAAGGCGGTCTGGCTAACGTGGTTGAAAAAGCACTGGGTTCGATTGCTAAATCCGGTACCAGTGCGATTTCAGAAGTGTTGTCTCCGGGACAACGTCCGACCAAAAAAGGCCTGATTTACGCCGCCACACCGGCCAGCGATTTCGTCTGCGGGACACAGCAACTGGCTTCCGGTATTACCGTTCAGGTATTCACCACCGGACGCGGTACGCCATACGGCCTGCTTGCCGTGCCGGTGATTAAAATGGCAACACGTACCACGCTGGCAAACCGCTGGCACGATCTGATGGATATCAATGCCGGGACAATTGCGACCGGTGATGCCACCATCGAGGATGTGGGCTGGGAGTTGTTCCACTTCATTCTGGACATCGCCAGCGGCCGCAAAAAAACCTGGTCAGACACCTGGGGCATCCATAATGCGCTGGCGGTGTTTAACCCGGCGCCGGTAACCTGAGTTACCGTTTTGCGGATAAACGAAAGGCCAGCAATGCTGGCCTTTTTTGTGCGTCTGATTTGATTCACAACTTACTGCGCCGCAGCGGCACCGGTTTGTTCTGCACCCACCAGCCCGACTTTCAGGTAACCGGCTTTACGCAAGTTATCCATCACGCTCATCAGCGTTTCGTAATCGACACTTTTGTCCGCGCGGAAGAAAATCGTACTCTGCTTGTTACCCTGAGTACGCTGATCCAGCATCGCGGTCATATTATCGCTGTTCACGGGCGTGTCGCCGAGGAACAGTTGCTTGTCAGCTTTCACCGACAGGAAAATCGGTTTCTCCGGACGCGGCTGCTGTTTTGCCGTCGAAGCCGGTAAATCCACCCGCACATCAACGGTGGCCAGCGGTGCCGCCACCATGAAGATGATCAGCAATACCAGCATGACGTCGATAAAAGGCGTGACGTTGATGTCATGCATTTCACCACTTTCGTCGATATCGTCGTTTAACCGAATAGCCATAATCTGTTCTTACCCTACGCGTAACTGACCTGTCTGACCGCGTGGCGCATTGCCTTCGCTGGCAGCCAGATCCAAATCACGGCCCTGTAACAGGATAATCTGCGCCGCCACATCGCCTACCTGATGACGGTAAGAGGTGATGGTACGGGCGAAAATATTGTAGATGACCACCGCAGGGATGGCTGCAACCAGACCCACAGCCGTGGCCAGTAAGGCTTCGGCGATACCCGGTGCGACGACCGCCAGATTGGTAGTCTGCGTCTGTGCGATACCGATGAAGCTGTTCATGATGCCCCATACGGTACCGAACAGGCCGACGAAGGGAGAGATTGCTCCGATGGTCGCCAGAATACCGTTGCCACGGCCCATGTAACGACCCGCGGCGCTGACGCGGCGCTCAAGGCGAAAACCGGTACGCTCTTTAATGCCGTTGTTGTCAGTCGATCCGGCAGACAGTTCCAGCTCGTTCTGCGCATCGCGTATCATCTGCGCGCTGATGCTGCTGGCAGCGAAACTTTCAGCCTGCTCGGCGGCTTCGTCCAGCGTACGAACGGAGGACAACGCATCAAATTCACGGCGCATACGGCGTTTGCCCGTGAAGACTTCCGCACCCTTGCTGAATAACAATGCCCAGGTGACCACAGAAGCCAGCAGCAGACCGATCATGACGGTCTTCACCACCACATCAGCGTGATGGTACATGCCCATAACAGACAAATCGGTTGGGATCACGGGTGCCGCCTCTGCTGGCGCGGGTTGCATCACCGGAGCTGGCGTTGCGTCACCGGTAGCCGGTGCGTCAGCCGTTGCAGGTTGAGTTGCTGCAGAATTGACGGCTTGTCCCGCAGGCGTCGCAGGTGCTGCCATCGCGTTGCCGCTCAGACCAGCAACCAACATTAACGACATCAGTAATGAGGTCGCCTCTTTCATCTTATTGCGAGCCGTTTTCACGCGTCGCCTCCAGCCAGAATCAGTGTGTAGAAGGAATGAATAACGCCGAATGATATCAAAGAAAAAGGCCTAATTGATAGTCGTTCTCATTATTATTTACATTGTCCCGCCTGCCGCCCGACGTGTCATTGACAGATGACAAGGTTTTTCCTGTTTGTACAAAGGTTGAACAATTTAACCTCCGTCACACTTTCAAAAAAAATCACACAGTAAATCAATCATCTGAGCTTCATTACTCAAGTTAAAACAACGTTTTAAATATTAAGCAACAGCTTTTTACATTTGTTACGAGTTTGTGATAACGCTCAAATACCGCACAACAAAAAATAGGATAAAGTGCATTCACTGGCGAAGACCTCACACCGGCACGTCATGCATCCCTATCATTTAAAAGCTTATTCAGACATTTTTCAAAATGAACCGGCAACGCCTCTGCGCCCGTCCTGTTCGATACTTGTTCACATTTATCTTTCCCTTACCGAGTACCCTGGAGACAAACTGATGAAAATGCAAAAAGCACTTCTCAGCCTTTGCCTGAGTTCCGCGACCCTCTTATTTACGCATGGCGTGTCAGCACAAACGCTGAAAGCCGCCGACGTGCATCCGCAAGGCTATCCCAACGTGGTCGCCGTCCAGCACATGGGCGAAAAACTGCAAAAGCAAACAGACGGACGCCTCGAAATTAAAACGTTTCCGGGCGGCGTTCTGGGAGATGAAAAGCAGGAAATTGAACAGGCGCAGCTCGGTGCGCTGGATATCATCCGTGTGTCGATGACGCCGGTTGCTTCGATTTTGCCAGAAATTAATGTCTTCACCCTGCCCTATATTTTCCGCGACGAAGACCATATGCACAAAGTGCTCGACGGTCAGATCGGTAAAGAAATCGGCGATAAAATCACCAATAATCCGAATTCGCGACTGGTTTTTCTCGGCTGGATGGATGGCGGGACGCGTAACCTGATCACCAAAAAACCGGTGGTGAAACCGGAAGATTTGCACGGCATGAAAATCCGCGTACAGGGCAGTCCGATTGCGCTGGCAACGCTGAAAGCGATGGGTGCCAATCCGGTGGCGATGGGCGTCAGTGAAGTGTTCAGCGGCATGCAGACCGGCGTCATTGACGGCACCGAAAACAACCCGCCAACCTTTGTCGCCCATAACTACCTGCCGGTAGTGAAAAACTACACCTACAGCCGCCATTTCATCATCCCGGAGCTGTTCCTGTATTCAAAAGTGAAATGGGACAAACTGAAACCGGAAGACCAGCAGTTAATCCTCAAACTGGCGAAAGAAGCACAGGACGAACAGCGCGAACTGTGGAAAGCCTATAACGAGAAAGCCCTCGCCACGATGAAAGCGGGCGGCGTGAAATTCTATGAGATTGATCCCGCGACGTATGTCAAAGCCACGCAATCCGTGCGCGATGAATTCGGCAAAGACCATCAGGATCTGATGCAGCAAATCGCTGACGTGAAGTAAACCCTGACACCGGCAGCCTGCGGGCTGCTTCTTTCTGATCTTTCGCCGGGGGATTTATGGTTTCGAGTTATCACACCCTGATGGACATTCTTTACCGCTGCGCGATGTGGATCGCGGGCATCGCGTTGCTGCTGATGGTGGCGGTGATCCCGGTTGGGATCTTTGCCCGTTACGTGATGAACAGCGCCCTGTCGTGGCCGGAGCCGATCGCGATTATGTGCATGGTGACGTTCACCTTTATCGGAGCCGCTGTCAGTTACCGCGCTGGTTCACACATCGTCGTTGCGATGGTCACTGACCGCCTGCCACCTGCGCTGAAAAAATTCTCTGCCCTGTTGGCTGACCTGATGATGCTGGCCATCAGCGTGTTTATTTTCTGGTACAGCCTGCAATTGTGCAGTGAACTCTGGCAACAGCCGGTGGCGGAATTCCCGCTGCTGACCGCCGGACAGACCTATCTGCCGCTACCTATAGGTTCTGCACTGACGTTGTTATTCATCATTGAGCAGATCATTGCCGGCCCGCAACATCAGCGGCCTGTGGTGATGCTGGGCAATTCTGACGCCTGACCGGAGCCTGTTATGGATGCATTAATCTTGTTGTTAACGCTGGCGGTGATGCTGGCGATTGGCGTGCCGGTCGCTTACGCCGTCGGGCTGAGCGCGCTGGCAGGAGCCTGGTGGATTGACCTGCCGTTTGAAGCGCTGATGATCCAGCTGACCAACGGCGTGAACAAATTTTCACTGCTGGCGATCCCGTTCTTTATTCTGGCAGGCGCGATCATGGCCGAAGGAGGGATCGCCCGCAGGCTGGTCAGTTTTGCCTACATCTTTGTCGGGTTTATCCGCGGCGGGCTGTCGCTGGTGAACATTGTGGCCTCAACCTTTTTTGGCGCGATCTCCGGTTCTTCCGTGGCGGATACCGCCTCAATCGGCTCGGTGATGATCCCGGAAATGGAGAAGAAAGGTTATCCGCGTGACTTTGCGGCGGCAGTCACCGCCAGCGGCTCGGTACAGGCGATCCTGACGCCACCCAGCCACAACTCGGTGATTTACTCGCTGGCGACCGGCGGTACGGTGTCGATTGCCGCGCTGTTCATCGCCGGTATTTTGCCCGGTTTACTGCTCAGCCTGACGCTGATGGTGATGTGCGTGGTGTTTGCTCACAAACGCGGTTACCCGAAAGGTGAGCGCGTGCCGTTCCGCCAGGCGCTGAAGATTTTTATCGACACGCTGTGGGGGCTGATGACCATCGTGATCATCATGGGCGGCATTCTCAGCGGGATATTTACCGCGACGGAATCCGCAGCGATCGCGTGTTTGTGGTCATTCTTCGTCACCATGTTTATCTACCGCGATTACAAGTGGAGCGAACTGCCGAAACTGATGTATCGCACGGTGAAAACCGTCAGCATCGTGATGATCCTGATAGGGTTTGCCGCCAGTTTTGGCGCAGTCATGACTTACATGCAGTTGCCGATGCGCATCACCGAATTCTTCACCTCGATCTCTGACAACAAGTACGTGATCCTTATGTGGATCAACATCATGCTGCTGGTGATCGGCACACTGATGGACATGGCGCCGATCATCCTGATCCTGACGCCGGTGCTGTTGCCGGTGGTGTTATCGCTCGGCATCGACCCGGTGCATTTCGGCATGATCATGCTGGTGAATCTGGGGATTGGCCTGATCACCCCGCCGGTCGGCTCGGTGCTGTTTGTGGCCAGCGCGGTGAGTAAACAGAGCATCGAAAAAGTGGTGAAAGCCATGCTGCCGTTCTACTGCGTGCTGTTCGTGGTGCTGATGCTGGTGACCTATATTCCGACCATTTCGCTGTTCCTGCCCAAACTGTTTGGCGTTTATACCGGCTGATGCCCAAAACTCGTTTCTCCCTTGCCCGTCGTGACGACGGGCTTTTTTTTGGCCGTGCTGCTGAAATTTTCTCATCCACCCGCCAAAAGCCTGATCCCTGAAATTCATCATGTTAAGTTAATGACATATCGGCGGATGCAGAGAGCACCGCGCTATAAAACAGGGTGAAATACGGATTATGTCGTCTAAGAAAATTGAAACCGCGCTGGTCAGCGCCGGACGGGACAAGAAATTCACGCAGGGTTCAGTGAATGCCGTGATCCAGCGCGCCTCATCGCTGGTGTTTGAAACCGTGGCGGATAAAAAACACGCCACCGCTAACCGCGCCAACGGCGAACTATTTTACGGTCGTCGTGGCACCCTGACGCATTTCTCATTCCAGGAAGCGATGGTGGAGCTGGAAGGCGGCGCAGGTTGCGCGCTGTATCCTTGTGGCGCGGCGGCAGTCAGTAACGCCGTACTCTCATTTGTCAGCAGCGGCGACCACATTCTGGTGGCCGGTTCAGCCTACGAACCGACGCAGGATTTCTGCGAAAAAGTGCTGAAAAAACTCGGCGTATCTACCACCTATTTTCCGGCCAATATCGGCGCGGGGTTAGGCTCGCTGATGCAACCCAACACCAGAGTGGTGTTCCTGGAATCGCCGGGTTCAATCACCCTGGAAGTCCCGGACATTCCGGCGATGGTGAAAGCCGTGCGGGCCGTGAATCCAGACGTCGTCATCATGATCGACAACACATGGGCGGCGGGCATTCTGTTTAAAGCGCTGGAATTCGATATCGATATTTCGATTCAGGCAGGCACCAAATATATCGTCGGTCATTCTGATGCGATGATTGGCACCGCCGTTTCTAATGAACGTTGCTGGGTGCAACTGCGGGAACACTCATATCTGATGGGCCAGATGGTCGATGCTGATACCGCGTATGTCGCCAGCCGCGGTTTACGCACCATGGGCGTGCGGCTGAAACAGCATGCAGAAAGTAGTCTCCGCATTGCGCGGTGGCTGGCAGAGCGGCCGGAAGTGGCGGTGGTCAACCATCCGGCATTACCCGGCAGCAAAGGCCATGAATTCTGGAAACGTGATTTCAGCGGCAGTTGCGGCCTGTTCTCTTTCGTGCTGAAACAGCGCCTGAGCAAACAGCAACTTTCCGACTATCTCGATCACTTCGCACATTTCAGCATGGCCTATTCCTGGGGCGGTTTTGAATCACTGGTTTTAGCCAATCAGCCGGAAGAAATTCAGGCGATACGTCCGGCAGAAACCGTGGATTTCAGCGGTACTCTGGTGCGGTTGCATATCGGGCTGGAAAATTGTGACGACCTGATCGCCGATCTTTCAACAGCCTTTGAACGGATTGCGACATCCTGAACCGCACAGATTGCGACACACCGCGCAGATCGGTAAGGTGTGTGACGTATTTTCGTTCGCAAAATGAGAATAATCTGTAAGCTCTACTTTTAGCTCCGGTAAATTTACGCCGGAGCATTCTGTCTTTTTCACAGTGTCCTCAGATCAACGTCTTCCGGCGCAAATCGCGGTACACTGGCAAGTGACAGTTTTTAATGAACAGAAACAGGACAGAATATGGCAGTTATTTGCGACATTTTTCATGCGCTCTGGCGACATGATTTTATTATGCTCGCCGACCCGAAACTTCTCTGGGTTATTTACGCTGTTCTGTTCGCCACGCTTTTTCTCGAAAACGGGCTGCTTCCCGCCGCTTTCCTGCCCGGCGACAGCTTATTGCTGCTGACCGGCGCGCTTATCGCCAAAGGCGTCATGAGCTTCTTCCCGACCCTGATTATCCTGGTGACCGCTGCCAGCCTGGGCTGCTGGCTGAGCTATATTCAGGGGCGCTGGCTCGGACATACCCGCTTGGTAAAAGGCTGGCTGTTACAGCTTCCGGCGCATTATCATCAGCGCGCACATCAGATGTTTACCCAACACGGGCTGATGGCTTTACTGGTGGGCCGTTTTCTGGCGTTTATCCGCACCCTGCTGCCGACGATGGCGGGCATCTCCGGTCTGAACAACGCCCGCTTCCAGTTCTTCAACTGGCTGAGCGCCATTTTGTGGGTCGGCGGAGTAATCACCATCGGTTTTGCGCTGAGCCACATTCCGGTGGTTAAACGCCATGAAGATCAGGTTATGGCGGGGCTGATGATTTTACCGGTTCTGTTGCTGGTGATGGGGCTGGCTGGCGGACTGGTGGTGGTGTGGAAGAAACGCAAATGCCGGGCCTGAACACGCGGTTCAGGCTTTAAATGCCACATCGGCTAACGCCAGCACACCGGAACTCCCTTCGCGCAGACGTGCCATCTCATCACTCGGCGTGACGCCAAAATAGCGCTTAAATTCACGACTGAATTGTGACGCGCTTTCATACCCGACCTGCAGTGCCGCCACACTGGCTTTCACACCATCAAAAATCATCAGCGTACGCGCACGATGCAGACGATAGGTTTTCAGATACTGCAGCGGCGACGTGCTGGTCACGGCTTTGAAGTTATGGTGAAACGCAGAAATACTCATGTTCACTTCGCTGGCCAGCGCTTCCACACTAAGATTGTCGGCGTACTGCGCTTCAATCCGGCGCAGGGATTTAGCAATCTGGCTGAAATGGGTATGACGGTTGACCAGCGCCTGTAACGCCCCGCCATTTTCGCTGGTCAGAACAAAGAACAGGATTTCGCGGATAATCTTCGGCCCAAGAATGCGGGCATGCAGCGGTTTATCCATCACATCCAGCAGACGCTCTGTGGCACACAGAATATCGCCATCCAGCACGCCGGAGTTGATACCGGTTGAAGGTTCTTTCTGACGCACCACGCTTTCGTCGCCCATATCCATCAGTAAATCCTGCAACATCAGGTTATCAATACTGATCTGGATACCGGCCAGCGGCTCTTCGGGGCTGCTGAACGTTTCACATTCGAAAGGCAACGGCACGGTCAGCATCAGATAATTGTGCGGATCGTAGGAAAAGGTTTTCTTGCCCAGATAACCCACTTTGCGTCCCTGAAAAAGGATCACGATGCCGGGATTGTACAAAACCGGCTGGCGCGGATGGTAACGCGTGGTGTACATCAGCGTCACCTGCGGTACCGCCGACGGCGTCAGGTTTTTATCTCCGCTGAGCCGGGCGACTCTGGCTGCCATGCGGGTGCACAGGCTGTTCACGTTTTCCATCATTCCGCTCCACACATTCATTAAACTGACATTGATTTTGCCATAACACCCTACGTTCCTACAGAGAGAAGCAGAATCAGGCAAGACTCTCGCAGAAATGGGCATCATCCTGTTGCGCATTTTCTCTTACAGTTAATGTCGCCTTCCGCAGGGGGACACACCTGCATAAACGCGATGAACTGCTAGTCTGTATGAACGCACTTTTCATTCGCTGATCGTGAGCGACCTTCGTTCGCCGATTCATTTTTCTGATAACTTCTTATTTCAATTCATTATTTGTCTAACCCGAAAGTTCGGAGGATTGTATGTCTGCACCTGTTGCTGCTGAAAACACCTTTAACGCCTGGGCCGCTGCCGGCCCGAACCAGCCACTGGAAGCATTTGCTTTCGACGCAGGTCCGATTGGCGATGAAGAAATTGAAGTCGCGATTGATTACTGCGGCGTCTGTCATTCAGATCTGTCTATGCTCAATAACGACTGGGGTATCACGCAGTATCCGTTCGTACCAGGCCATGAAGTGGTCGGTAAAATCGTCAAAATAGGTAATCATGCGCAGAACAAAGGACTGAAAGTCGGCCAGATTGTCGGCGTGGGCTGGAACCGTGGCAGTTGCATGCATTGCCATCCTTGTATGTCCGGCGATCAGCACCTTTGTCATGACGTGGAAGCCACCATCATCGGCCATCACGGCGGCTTCGCTGACCGCATCCGCAGCCACTGGGCGTGGGCGATCCCGCTGCCGGAAGGCGTGGATATCACCAGCGCCGGTCCGCTGTTCTGTGGCGGTATCACCGTCTTCAACCCGCTGCTGCAGTTTGGCGTACTGCCAACTCACCGCGTCGGTGTGATTGGTATCGGCGGTTTAGGTCATATGGCGCTGCGCTTCCTGAATGCATGGGGCTGCGAAGTCACCGCCTTTACGTCATCACTGGCTAAACGTGACGAAGCGATTTCACTTGGCGCGCACCGCGTTATCGCCACCCGAGACAGCGAAGAACTGAAGAAAATCGCCGGTCAGCTGGACTTTATTATGGTGACAGCCAATGCCTCGCTGGACTGGGACGCCATTCTCGGCGCGCTGGCACCCAAAGGCCGTCTGCACTTTGTGGGTGTGGTGCCCGAAGCCGTACCGCTGCATGTGATGGCGCTTATCAGCAAACAGGCAGAAATTTCCGGTTCACCGACCGGTGCCCCTTCCCGTCTTGCCGACATGCTGGCGTTCTGCGCCCGTCATGGCATTACCCCGCAGGTTGAGCACTTCCCGCTGAGTAAAATCAATGACGCGGTGGAGCATCTGCATGAAGGGAAAGCGCGCTACCGCGTGGTACTGGATATGCATGCTTAGGTATTTTTTACACTTAAAATAAGTAGCCTGCTCAGCAAGATGCCGTTTCGTTAACTAGACTTAACGTCAATCCCTACACGGTGCCCGTGCATTCCGGCGGGCACTCTGCCCTGAAAGGAGAAACTCATGGCAACGCAACCCATCATCAAACTTCACGATGGCAATCTGATGCCTCAGTTAGGACTTGGCGTATGGAAAGCCAGTAATCAGGAAGCCACCAGTGCGGTGAAAACGGCGATTGAAACCGGCTATCGCCACATCGATACCGCCGCCATCTACAAAAATGAGGAAGGCGTCGGCGAAGCAATTGCTGCTAACCTGGTTCCGCGTGAAGAGCTGTTTATTACCACTAAGCTGTGGAATGACGATCAGCTAAACGCGCCACAGGCGCTGGAAACCAGCCTTAAAAAGCTGAAAACTGATTATGTCGACTTGTACCTGATCCACTGGCCACAACCGGCCCAGGGGCATTATGTCGATGCCTGGAAAGCCCTGCTGAAACTCAAAGAGCAAGGGTTGGCGAAAAGTGTCGGCGTGTGTAATTTCCCGCTGCAACACTTACAGAAGCTGAAAGACGAAACCGGTATTTTCCCTGCTGTGAATCAGATTGAGTTACACCCGCTGATGCAACAGCGCCAGTTGCACACCTGGAATGCCACCCACACCATCGCCACTGAATCCTGGAGCCCGCTGGCGCAGGGCGGCGAAGGGGTATTTGATCAGCCGCTGATCCAGAAACTGGCAGAAAAATATGACAAAACACCTGCGCAGATTGTCATCCGCTGGCATCTGGATAACGGACTGATTGTTATCCCGAAATCGGTGACACCTAAACGTATCCGTGAAAACTTCGACGTGTTTGACTTTAAACTGGAGAAGGAAGAACTGGCGGAAGTCACCAAGCTGGATAAAGAGCACCGTCTGGGGCCGGATCCGGAAAAAGGCCTGTAAGCCATTCAGTCAATGTCATAACGCAAAAACCCGCCATGGCGGGTTTTTTTATGTAGCAGAACAACGTTACATCGACGGCTGAACCAGCATATTTCCCGCTGAGCCACGGTCAGCCAGTTCCAGCGCTCCGCTGCGGTAGACAAACGGGAAATGCTCATAGGAAGGCTGATTGAAATACACCAGTAATTCGACATCGCCATCCACCCAGACCGTGTCTTTGAATCCGGCATCTTCCACCAGCGGTGCCGCACCGTTGACGCTTTTCACCAGGAAGGACACGCCTTCTGCATGGAATGTCTGCGGCATGTCCGCATGAACGGTCCAGCGTTCCCATGTGCCCTGTTGCGCAGTCAGGTCGATACGGTTGATATCCCACATCGCGCCGTTGATTCCCGGCTCACTGTCACCGAGACGCAAATCACGGGTGCGGACAACGTTACCGGAGAGGATCTGATCGGCCAGCAAACGCATCGGCAGATTATCCGTCACCAGCGGCAACAAGCCGGTCGGTTTCAGCGTCAACACGATCGTCGACACCAGAATGCTCGAGGGTTCAAACAGGCCACGCAGTCTGTCCATCACGCCTGCGGCTTCACCGGCAGTAATCGACACTTCTTCGCCCTGCGACATATCCACCAGCACTTCGCGGCGTTCTCCCGGTCCGAGCGACAGACGTTTAACGGTCATTGGCGCAGGCAGAAAACCAAGATCGGAAGCCACGACGTGAAACGCGCGGTTATCAGTCATGCTCAGTTCGTAACGGCGGGCATTCGATGCATTCAGCAGGCGCAGACGCACCCAGCCTCGCGAAACCTCGACATAAGGACTTTGCACACCGTTTACCAGCATGGTGTCACCGAAGAACCCGCCTGACGCTGGCGTGTCATATTGCGGCACACCGAACCCATCCAGACGCTTGTCCTGAATGATAATCGGGAAATCATCCACGCCGTAGTGATTCGGTAACGGCAGATTCTTACTGACTTCATCCTCAACAATCCACATCCCCGCCAGCCCGTTATAAACGTGTGGCGCCATGCGGTTGGGGGTATTGGCGTGATACCAGCAGGTGGCCGCCGCCTGACGAATAGGCAATACCGGAGACCAGTCCACGCCTGGCTGCATCAGACGTGCTGCGCCACCGGTTAACGTTCCTGGTTCAAGCAGGCCGCTGACGGTCATAGAAACCGGTTCAGCCAGACGGTTGCTGTAAATAAGTTTGACGTCATCGCCGCTGTGCACTTTGACGGTCGGGCCGAGGTACATGCCATTAATGCCCCAGACCGGTGCCTTTGCGCCCCCCAGGAATGACCAGTGCGCGGCCTGCAACGTCAGAAACAGCGGTTGCCCGCGGCGCGATTCAAGCAACGGGGGAACAGGTAATGCCGGTTGCGAACCACTCGCTTCTGCTTTTAAAGGCAGAGCACCTGCGGCAAGAGCCACGCCGGAGGCTTGCAGGAACGAGCGACGACTGAGTGACATATCTTCTCCATGAAAACGAACCATAAACTGTATTGAACGCCGCCGCCATCAATGGCAGCGGGAAGAATCCCCGTCATACTTCAGGCTGCAGGTGCGTTGGCAACTCGAATTATTTAGTGGATTTATAAATAGTATTATTTTTTTGCGGCGGCTTCGCGCTGTGCCACTTCGGCATCCAGTTCGGCGATTTTGTCCGCCATGATCTGACGGCAATGCTCGGACAATTCACGCAGGCGTTCTTTGGTGTAACCACTGGTGTCGATCGGTGGCAAAATTTCGACAATCACCAGCCCGTTAGACCAGCGGTTTAATTTCACCTTGTTGCTGGTGTTCGATACACAAATCGGCACAATCGGCACGCCGGCAGCAATCGCCGCATGGAAAGCGCCGGTTTTGAATGGCATCAGACCACGACCACGGCTGCGCGTCCCTTCGGGGAACATCCAGATCGACAGATTCTTTTTCTTAATCTGGGCCACCACCTGAGAAATAGTACCGTGCGCTTTGGCGCGGTTATCACGGTCAATCAGCAGGTTGCCCGTCAGCCAGTAAAGCTGACCAAAGAACGGGATCCAGGCCAGGCTTTTTTTGCCGACGGTCACCGTACCGGGCATGACGACGGACGAAGCCGTCACCATGTCGTAATTGTTTTGATGGTTGGCAATATAAATACAGTTGCCGTTATTCACTGCTTCTGCAGGAATACGTTTTTCAACACGAAGACCAAATACCGGTGCCAGACGACCAAACAGCTTACCGAAAGTCGACACATGTTTCGGGTTCCGCGGACTGAAAAGACAGTAGATGCAACCAAAGACACTGACCAGAATCGAGTAAATCACCACGATAATCAGACGCAAAATAAATAACATAACATCCTCTTAAAACTACAGCCGAAGCCGGTAAGAAACCTGTGCAGTTTCGCTCCCTGTGCGGTGAACTATTCTCAAGCCTCATTCAACACTGCACAACGGTTTTATTAATACAAATGTAAAATCTTTGCACTGCGCGACAGTCTCAGACCACTGAATTCCATCGAAAGATTTCAGGGCACAAATGTGCCCTGACTTTTGCCGATTAACAGCGGTCTTATTCTTCGCTGTCACCGCCGCTGATGCGAACAGGTGAATCGACTTCAACACGATCGATACGTTGCAGCCCGCGCGGCAGAAGCGTTCCTTTGCGGCCACGTTCGGCACGGAATTTCTGCAGGTCTTCCGGACGGAGAACCAGCTTACGTTTACCGACATGCAGCGTGATCGACGTTTGCGGTGGCAGAACCAGCAACCACGCCAGTTTATCTTCGCCACTGGCCGCCTGCGCTGCCGGAATTGAAACAATTTTGTTACCCTTGCCTTTCGACAACTGTGGCAGATCCGCCACCGGGAACAGCAACATACGTCCCGCTGCAGTAATCGACAACAGCATATCGTCACTGCCATGAAGTTCCATTGGCGTGAAGGCTTTGGCGTTATCCGGCAAGGTAATCATCGCTTTACCGGCACGGTTACGGGCCACTAAATCGTTGAAAGTACAAACGAAGCCATAACCGGCATCCGATGCCATCAGCAGTTTCTGGTCGTCCGCCGCCATCAGTACGTGCTCGATGGTTGCGCCTGGCGGTGGTGTCAGTTTACCGGTCAGCGGTTCACCCTGGCCGCGCGCAGAAGGCAGCGTGGTCGGATCGAGCGCATAACTGCGGCCGGTGGAGTCCATAAACACCACGGGCTGATTGCTCTTGCCTTTGGCCGCAGCGCGGAAACTGTCACCGGCTTTGTAACTCAGGCCGGAAGCATCGATGTCGTGGCCTTTGGCGCTGCGCACCCAGCCTGATTCTGACAACACGATGGTCACCGGCTCAGACGGAATAAAATCGTGCTCGCTCATCGCCCTGGCTTCTTCACGCTCAGTGATCGGCGAACGTCGCTCGTCACCAAAGGCTTCGGCATCCGCCTGAATCTCTTTGCGGATCAGCGTGCTGAGTTTACGTTCTGACGCCAGCAACGCCTGCAACTGATCGCGCTCTTTCGCCAGTTCATCCTGCTCACCACGGATTTTAGTTTCTTCGAGTTTCGCCAAATGGCGCAATTTCAACTCAAGGATAGCTTCAGCTTGCGTATCTGACAGTTCGAAACGCTGCATCAGTACCGGTTTCGGCTCATCTTCCGTACGGATGATGTGGATCACCTCATCGATATTAAGGAACGCGGTCAGCAAACCTTCGAGGATATGCAGGCGTTTCAGCACTTTATCAAGGCGGAAGTTCAGACGACGGCGTACGGTATCGCGGCGGTAAGCCAGCCACTCCGTCAGGATCTCAAGCAGCCCTTTGACCTGCGGACGATGATCAAGACCGATCATGTTCATGTTAATGCGGTAGCTGCGTTCCAGATCGGTAGTCGCAAACAGGTGATTCATCACCTGATCCAGATCGATACGGTTGGAGCGCGGCACGACGACCAGGCGGGTCGGGTTCTCATGATCTGATTCATCACGCAGGTCTTCAACCATTGGCAGCTTTTTGGCACGCATCTGGCTGGCAATTTGCTCCAGCACTTTCGCGCCGGAAACCTGATGCGGTAGCGCAGTGATCACCGCACTGCCGTCTTCTTTGTGCCAGACCGCACGCATGCGCACCGAGCCTTTACCCGACTCGTACATTTTGCGAATTTCATTGCGCGGCGTAATGATTTCAGCTTCTGTCGGGAAATCAGGCCCCTGAACGAATTCCAGCAGATCTTCGAGCGAGCTGTTCGGTTTCTCAAGTAATGCCACCGCAGCGGCAGCCACTTCACGGATGTTGTGCGGCGGAATATCGGTCGCCATCCCGACCGCGATGCCGGTCGTACCGTTAAGCAGAATATTCGGCAGACGCGCAGGCAGCATTTTCGGCTCCTGCATGGTGCCGTCAAAGTTCGGCACATAATCAACCGTGCCCTGACCTAATTCACGTAACAGAACTTCGGCATATTTTGACAGGCGCGATTCGGTATAACGCATCGCGGCGAAGGATTTCGGGTCATCCGGCGCGCCCCAGTTTCCCTGCCCGTCAACCAGCGGATAGCGGTAAGAGAATGGCTGCGCCATCAGCACCATGGCTTCGTAGCAGGCGCTGTCGCCATGCGGATGATATTTACCCAGCACGTCACCGACGGTACGCGCGGATTTTTTGAATTTGGCGTTATTACTCAGGCCCAGCTCGGACATCGCGTAAATAATACGACGCTGCACCGGCTTGAGCCCGTCACCGATAAACGGCAGCGCGCGGTCCATGATGACGTACATGGAATAGTTGAGATAGGCGTTCTCAGTAAACGTGTGCAGAGCTAAACGTTCTGTTCCGTCATGAGTCATTTCGCTCATTGATGTTTAATCCTCAGACCCGTGGCGTTATCGTTTTGGAAATTAAGGAAGCTTGCACCCGCAGGCGCGCGATGTCCGCTGCCGCGAGGCAATGATGTTCGCGATAGTACATCATCTGCCGTATGACTGTCACAGTTGCTGTGTTCATGCCTTATTTTTAAACAGTTTTTGCACAACAAACTGGTTAAATTGCCGCGCTCTTTCTTCAATTATTGCATCTGAGTCAATAGTCTTGTGCGCAATATCACATTTTTCTGCCATGCAGAGTTCAGTACACTACGTGGTAACAGCCTGACCACCAGAATTTAAGCATTCCCGATAAGGAAAAAACCATGAGCAACATCCTGATAATCAACGCCGGTAAGACCTTTGCCCATTCCAAAGGCGCGCTGAACAACAGCCTGACCGACGTCGCCACCGGCTTTCTGCGTGACAAAGGCCACGACGTGCGCGTGACTGTTCTGGAAGACGGTTACGACGTGCAGACCGAAATTGAAAGCTATCTGTGGGCGGACGCCATCATTTATCAGCAGCCGGGCTGGTGGATGGGGATGCCATGGACACTGAAAAAATACATCGATGAAGTGTTCACAGAAGGCCACGGTAAACTGTACGCCAGCGATGGCCGTACCCGTTCTGATGAATCGAAAAAATACGGTTCGGGCGGCCTGTTGCACGGCAAATGCTACATGCTGTCTGTGACCTGGAACGCGCCGCTGGAAGCGTTCGAAGATAAAGAACAGTTCTTCCACGGCGTGGGCGTTGACGGCGTATACATGGCACAGCACAAAGCCAACCAGTTTATCGGCCTTGATACATTGCCAACCTTTATGTGTAACGACGTGATCAAACAACCTGATGTGGAAGGCGATTTCGCACGCTATCGTGCTCACCTTGAAAATGTATTCGGTCAGGCCTAAGGTTGAAGGTCACCCGGGAAAGAGGTTTTTATGATCACTGTTATTGCTGAAATCAAAGTAAAACCAGGCCGTCGCGATTCGGTTATAGAAAAAATTACAGCACTGCTGCCCAGCGTTCTGGCAGAGAAAGGCTGTCATCGTTATGAGCCATATGTTGATTTCAACGGCCAGATCCCCTGGCGTAAAACAGTACCTGATTCCATTTTCATGCTGGAAGACTGGGAAAGCCTGGCGCACCTCGAAGCGCATCAGCAGGCTGAGCACATGGATAAGCACCGTGAAAACATCAAAGCCGACGTGCTGGATGTGGTGATCCACATTATTGAGAAAGTCTGATTTTCTGAACATCGCTAAATTCGGAAACAAAAATGCCGGCGCTGCAAAGCGTCCGGCATTTTTTTATGGCGACGGCGAAAGGATCAGACGTCAAGTTCGGCGGTATCGCCTTTTTCCTGCAACCAGTTACGGCGATCTTCAGACCGTTTCTTCGCCAGCAGCATATCCATCATGCGCAGCGTCTGGTCGATATCGTCCTCATCGATGGTCAGTTGCACCAGACGACGGGTGTTCGGATCGAGCGTGGTTTCGCGCAGCTGCAGCGGGTTCATTTCACCCAGACCTTTAAAACGCTGCACGTTCGGCTTGCCTTTCTTACGTTTCAGTTGCTCCAGCACGCCTTCTTTTTCCTGCTCATCCAGCGCATAGAACACTTCTTTGCCCAGATCGATACGGTATAAAGGCGGCATTGCCACATACACATGACCGCCACGCACCAGGGAGCGGAAGTGACGGACAAACAGCGCGCACAACAAGGTGGCGATGTGCAAGCCGTCGGAGTCCGCATCCGCCAGGATACAGATTTTGCCGTAACGCAGTTGCGTCAGATCTTCACTGTCCGGATCGATACCGATCGCCACAGAAATATCGTGCACTTCCTGCGAGGCCAGCACTTCATCAGAAGAGACTTCCCACGTGTTGAGGATCTTACCTTTGAGCGGCATGATCGCCTGATATTCACGATCACGCGCCTGTTTGGCAGAACCGCCTGCGGAATCCCCTTCCACCAGGAACAATTCTGTCATGTTCAGATCTTGTGACGTGCAGTCAGCCAGTTTGCCCGGCAGCGCAGGGCCGCTGGTCAGTTTCTTACGCACAACTTTTTTTGCGGCACGCAGACGGCGCTGGGCACTGGAAATGCACAGTTCCGCCAGCTGTTCTGCCGCCTGAACGTTCTGGTTCAGCCACAGGCTGAAGGCATCTTTCACCACACCGGAAACGAAGGCCGCGCACTGACGCGAAGACAGACGTTCTTTGGTCTGGCCGGCAAATTGCGGATCCTGCATTTTTACCGACAGCACATACGCACAACGTTCCCAGATATCTTCTGCAGAAAGCTTGACGCCGCGTGGCAGAATATTGCGGTATTCGCAGAACTCACGCATGGCATCGAGCAGGCCCTGGCGCAGACCGTTAACATGTGTACCGCCCTGCATGGTTGGGATCAGGTTGACGTAGCTTTCGGTCAGCAATTCACCGCCTTCCGGCAGCCATAACAGCGCCCAGTCGACAGCTTCAGTATCACCGGCAAAATTACCGACGAACGCTTTTTCAGGCAGAGTAATCAGGCCGTTGACCGCTTCCATCAGGTAATCAGTCAGACCATCGTCATAACACCAGCGTTGCTCGGTGTTATTCACTTTGTCTTTGAACAGGATTTCTACGCCAGGACACAGTACGGCCTTCGCTTTCAGCAAATGGCTGAGGCGGCTGACCGAAAAACGCGGGCTGTCGAAAAAGCTGCCGTCAGGCCAGAAATGAACGCTGGTTCCGGTGTTGCGTTTGCCGCAGGTACCGGTAACGTGCAGATCCTGCACTTTATCGCCATTTTCAAACGCCATTTCATATACTTCGCCACCGCGTTTTACCGCCACTTCGACGCGTTTTGATAAGGCGTTAACCACCGAAATCCCCACGCCATGCAGGCCGCCGGAGAACTGGTAATTTTTGTTGGAGAATTTACCGCCCGCGTGCAGACGGCAGAAGATCAGTTCGACCGCCGGAACGCCTTCTTCCGCGTGGATATCCACCGGCATGCCGCGACCGTCATCAATGACTTCGAGAGACTGGTCTTCGTGAAGGATCACTTCGATGCGTTTGGCGTGGCCAGCTAATGCTTCATCCACGCTGTTATCAATAACTTCCTGGCCGAGATGGTTTGGCCGGGTTGTATCGGTGTACATGCCCGGACGGCGGCGTACCGGTTCGAGTCCGCTGAGGACCTCTATGGAATCCGCGTTATAAGTTGATTGGCTCATCGTTGATTATTCGTGGCTCATAGGTTTGTGGGCTAACGATACAGTATGTGGGCGGGTGGAAGCTCTGGCAGCAAGCAGACGCTATAAATCCGGGGGAAAAAGTCACCCTGACGATGTTAGTCTGCGGCCAGTTCCAGGAAATCTACAATCGGCGAAAAATAGCGTTCAAAGCCGACAAATGCATGATTCCCCTCGGGTTCGACCGTCTGGCGACAGGTGGTGTAGTACGCCACAGCCTGACGGTAATCGAGAATTTCATCGCCCGTTTGTTGCAGTAACCAGAGTAAATCCGGCGACTCCAGCGGTTCGACCTGCATGACTTTCAGATCGTAAACGTGGCGTGACTCTAACACATATTGCTGGCCGGTGTAGGGGTTCTCGTTTTGTCCCAGGAAGTCGATCAGCAGCTCATACGGCTTCACGGCGGGGTTCACCACCACAGCCGGCACGGCAAAACATTGCGACAACCAGGTAGCGTAATAGCCGCCCAGCGAGGAGCCGACAATCCCCAGTTTTTTACCTGCATTGCTGATCACCAGACTCTCGAGTTCTTCGGCAGCCTCGGCCGGATAAGGCGGTAATTGCGGGATAACCATATCGATATGGGGATGATTAACCGCCAGCCAGTTTTTTAACGCCGTGGCTTTCGCCGAGTTGGGAGAACTGTTGAATCCGTGCAGGTAAAGTAAGGTGTTCATTCGTAGCCGTCCGACTCCGTGTCAGGATGAAACTCATTGGTTTCCAGACGGAAGACTTCAGTCTCCACACGGCCATCCGGATACAAATCAAGGTAGCGCCAGCCCGGCGCAACGGTATCAATCGTGAAATTGGTGCAATGCGGTTTGAACTGTACGCAGGTTGACGGCGTGGCGTAAAGACGGCGGCCATACCAGTCGAGATCCAGCTCCTGATGAATATGTCCGCACAAAAGCGTATTCACTTTCGGGTAATTTACCAGGGTGTTCGCCAGCATATGCGCATTGCGCAGGCTGTGCTGATCGAGCCATGTGCAGCCAGAAGGCAGCGGATGATGATGTAACATCAGCAGAGTGAAACGATCGGGGTACGCATTCAGACAACGTTCCATCCATTCCAGCTGATATTCACTCAGCTCGCCATGCGGCACACCGAACACCTGCGTATCAAGCAGGATAATTTGCCAGTGCTCGCCGAGCAGAACGTGTTTAGAAGGACTGATCCCCGCATCCTGCAAGGCATTGACCATGGCAGGCTGGAAATCATGATTGCCCGGCAGCCAGACGCAGGGCGCTGTCAGCTCGCTGATGCCGCGGGCAAACTGATGGTAGGCTTCCACCGACTGATCCTGTGCCAGGTCACCTGTTGCCGCGATAATATCGACTTCACGCTGCTGCGCTTTGATGGCGTCCAGCACCGCGCGATAGCTGTTAAACGTATTCACGCCTAACAACGTTTCATCTTCACCGGCAAAAAGATGGGTATCAGTAATCTGTAGAATCCTGACTTTGGCCCCATTCACCAAAGGCAGTGTAAACAGGCTTTCCAAATCGTTTCCTTTGTTGTTGAAGTCTGTCTAACAAACCGGAACTGCCATCGCTCCGTGCGCAAGGCAATAACGCAGCCAATCCGCAAGGAACTGGTTAATTTGATGCTTTTCATCACGCTGATGCAACTTTTTATTCGGATAATCATAGCGTGCTTTAAAGCGAAAGATCTGCTGACTCGCACACACTTCGGCCACCATCGCATCATGGTACAGGCGAACGGTGAGCGAAGGCAGGCTCCAGTAACTCACCGCCGGTGCGGTCTGTTTGATTTCTATCAGGGATGTGTAACGCGTTGATTCGAGGATCGTCAGGCAATACGTTGCGCTACTCACCTGATATGCCACAGTTTCACCAGGTTCATCGGTACGTGGCATCAAACGGCGCAATTGTGCAAAATTGGTTTCGCACAATCTCATCATTTCAGGGAAATCAGGGGTATAGCGCTTAATCATTAGTTGGCCCACTCTTTTCTCAGGGATTCATGGTGCAGCTGCAGCCATTGCAGGGCAATCACTGACGCCGCATTGTCTATCGCTCCTTCTTCCACCCAGCGGTAAGCCTGTTCACGGCTGACCACATGTACCCGGATGTCTTCATTCTCTGCTTCCAGACCGTGAATTCCTTCTGCCGTCGTGGCATCGACTTCACCGACCATAATGGAAAGACGCTCGCTGGTTCCGCCCGGACTTGCCAGGTAATTCACAGCCGGTTTGCAGCGTTTCACCACAATGTTCGCTTCCTCGAGTGCTTCGCGGCGGGCAACATCTTCAACTGTCTCGCCTTCTTCAATGATACCGGCGACCATCTCCAGAAGCCAAGGAGTATCACTGGAATCCAAAGCCGGGATGCGGATCTGTTCGATCAGCACGACTTCATCCCTTTTCGGATCATAAGGTAATAATACGGCGGCATGACCGCGCTCAAAGACTTCACGGACGACTTCGCCGCTCATTTCCCCATTAAACAGCCGATGGCGAAACCGATATGCAATAATAGAAAAAAAACCTTTATATCGCGTCTCACGTGCAATAATTTCTACATCATCTTTGCCGAAAGTAACCGGTGACCGTTTAAATGAAGACATGGAATGTTTCCTTATCCCTCATAAAGGTAATTTATCGCCCTTTGAGGTCAATTTGATGAAAATGCGTTAATAATAATCAAGGTTGTTTGTGATAGATTTAGGCTCATTCACTCGGGAAGGCACGTTAAGCCAACCGCCCCGCTAGCCTGACTCTGCTAGAATCCGCGTCTATTGGTTAATTTGACTGCGCCACCATACATAACAACATTGCTGCACAACAAGGAATGCAAATGAAGAAACTGCTCCCCCTTCTCATCGGACTCAGCCTGGGCGGCTTTAGTACGATAAGCCAGGCCGAAAACCTGATGCAGGTCTATCAGCAAGCCAGGACAAGTAACCCGGACCTGCGCAAATCTGCTGCTGACCGGGATGCTGCATTCGAAAAAATTAACGAAAGCCGCAGTCCTTTATTACCGCAACTCGGATTAGGTGCGGATTACAATTATACCAATGGCTACCGTGATGCGAATGGCGTTAACAGCGATGTTGGCAGCGCCAGCCTGCAATTAACGCAGACCATCTTTGATATGTCAAAATGGCGCGCCCTGACGCTGCAGGAAAAAACTGCCGGTATTCAGGATGTGTCTTATCAGACTGATCAACAATCACTGATCCTGAATTCCGCAACGGCTTATTTCAACGTCCTGAGTGCGATCGATTCACTCTCGTATACCGAAGCGCAGAAACAGGCTATTTACCGTCAGCTGGATCAAACCACTCAACGTTTTAACGTGGGCCTGGTGGCTATTACCGACGTGCAGAACGCCCGTTCACAATACGACACCGTATTGGCAAACGAAGTGACTGCCCGTAATAACCTGGATAACGCGCTGGAATCCCTGCGTCAGGTTACCGGTATGTATTATCCGCAACTGTCTTCCCTGAATGTCGACAACTTCAACACCACGCGTCCGCAACCGGTCGCCACGCTGTTGAAAGAAGCAGAAAGCCGTAACCTGAGCTTGCTGTCTGCGCGTCTGTCACAGGATCTGGCACGTGAGCAAATCCGCTATGCGGAAACCGGCCACATGCCAACGGTTGATCTGACGGCCTCTACCGGCATCAGCAATACCAAATACCACGGCGACAAAACCGGCGGTTCTTCAAGCTATCAGGATGCTGACGCAGGCCAGAACAAAATTGGTCTGAGCTTCTCCCTGCCATTGTACAGCGGCGGTTCTGTCACCTCTCAGGTGAAACAGGCGCAGTATAATTTCGTGGGTGCCAGCGAACAGCTTGAAAGCGCACACCGCAGCGTCGTGCAAACCGTTCGGTCTTCCTTCAACAACATCTCTGCCTCGATCAGCAGCATCAACGCCTATAAACAAGCCGTTGTTTCTGCACAGAGTTCTTTAGATGCGATGGAAGCCGGTTACCAGGTCGGTACCCGTACCATCGTTGATGTGCTGGATGCCACCACCACGCTGTACAACGCCAAACAACAGCTTTCCAGCGCACGTTACACGTACCTGATTAATCAGCTGAACATTAAATCAGCGCTGGGTACGCTGAACGAAAGCGACCTGCTGGCACTGAACGGTGCTTTGGGTAAACCTGTTCCGACAGCCCCCGATCAGGTTGCGCCAGAAACGCCAGATCAGGATGCCGCTGCAGACGGTTACGGCAACAAAACCGCGGCTGCACCTGCACCACGCGTTCAACAAGCCAGCGCATCCACAGCAACGACCACACCGAAGAAAAGCGGCAATCCTTTCCAGAACTGATACGGAAAAGTTTCCCTGCGTTTCGACTAAGGCAGCCTGAAAAGGCTGCTTTTTTTTGCCTGTGTCACGCCGCTCTGTAAAGTCTCGTAACAATTGCCTGTCGCTGCTTTAACAATCAGCCGCTTTCCCCTATTCTTAGGCCCTACTGGGAAAGGGCAAAAAAGCCCTACACATGGGATAAGAACGATGAAACGGACACAACGCGTTAACCTGGCTACCTTCCGTAAATCATGGCGTAGCTCTCGAATCACTCCTGTCGCTCTTGCAGTCAGCGCAGTCTTTATGCTGGCCGGCTGCGAGAAAACCGACGAAACCGTTTCTCTGTATCAGAACGCTGATGACTGCTCGAAAGCCAATCCTTCCGGCAGCGCGCAATGTGTCGCAGCGTATGATGCAGCGAAACAGGAAGCGGCTAAAACCGCACCAAAATATGCCAGCCGCGAAGACTGTATCGCTGAATTCGGCGAAGGCCAGTGTACTCAGGCTCCGGCACAGTCTGGCGTCGCGACGGCTGAAAACCAGAGCAGCGGTGGCAGCATGTGGATGCCGCTGATGGCAGGTTACATGATGGGCCGCATGATGAGCGGTGGCGGTTACGCGCAACAGCCATTATTCAGCTCAAAAAACCCGGCCAGCCCGGCGAACGGTAAATTCGTCGATGCGACCGGTAAAAACTACGGCCCGGCAACTGCGGGCGGCCGGACCATGAACGTTCCGAGAACGGCGATGGCCCCTAAACCTGCCGTGACCAACACCATCACCCGTGGCGGTTTTGGCGACAGCGTGGCAAAACAAACGTCAATGCAACGCAGCTCTTCTGCCACGTCACGCAGCCCTGGCCGCAGCATGGGTGGCTAAGAGACTCTGATGAAACGTTTAGCCATTAACGAGCGCCCGGACTGGCGCGAAAAAGCCACGGAGTTTGGCTTCAACTTCCACACCATGTATGGCGAACCCTACTGGTGTGAAGATGCTTATTACCAGTTCACGCTGGCGCAGATCGAAGAGATCGAAGACGCGACGGCGGAGATTCATCAGATGTGCCTGAAGGTCGTTGAGCGCGTGGTGAATGACGACAAACTGATGGCGAAATTCCAGATCCCAAAACATGTCTGGGAATTTGTCCGCAGTTCATGGCGCACGCAACAGCCTTCGCTGTATTCACGTCTGGATCTGGCCTATGACGGCGTCAATCCGCCGAAGCTGCTGGAAAATAACGCCGATACGCCGACGTCTTTGTATGAAGCCGCTTTCTTCCAGTGGCTATGGCTTGAAGATCAGATAGCGGCAGGCAATTTGTCGCAAGACGCTGATCAGTACAACAGTCTGCAGGAAAAGCTGATTGAGCGTTTTGCCGAGCTGAAAAATCAGCATGGTTTCTCGTTGCTGCACATCGCCTGCTGTCAGGACACTGAAGAAGATCGCGGTACGGTGCAATATTTGCAGGACTGCGCGCTGGAAGCAGAACTGGCCAGCGAATTCCTGTTTATCGAGGAAATCGGGCTGGGAGAACGCGGACAATTCACCGATACGCAGGATCAGGTGATTTCGAATCTGTTCAAGCTGTATCCGTGGGAATTCATGTTCCGCGAAGTCTTCGCGACCAAACTGGAAGATGCCGGTGTTCGCTGGCTGGAACCGGCCTGGAAAGCCATTCTGTCGAATAAAGCCTTGTTACCGCTGTTGTGGGAAATGTTCCCGGATCACCCGAACCTGTTACCGGCTTATTTTGCCGAAGACCCGCATCCGGAACTGGATCACTACGTGGTGAAGCCGCTGTTTTCCCGCGAAGGCGCGAACATTAAAGTCATCGAGAAAGGCCAGGAAGTGGCCCGCGTTGATGGCCCGTATGGCGCGGAAGGCATGATCGTGCAGCAGTTCCATCCGCTGCCGGTGTTTGAAGGCAGTTACACGCTGATCGGCAGCTGGCTGGTCAACGATCAACCTTGCGGCATCGGCATCCGCGAAGATAAAGCACTGATCACCCAGGATCTGTCACGTTTCTATCCGCATACTATTGTCGGATAAAAAAACTAAAAAAGGATAATGAATAAATTCATTATCCTTTTTATTCGCCAAATTAACCTACCTGAACGGAAAGCATCGAAAGCGATCCCATTACGATCCCGTCCGTTGGCTGCGTGATTGGCTCAGCACCATCCCACGCCCCTAAAACGTACAGTAATGGCAGATAGTGATCCGGAGACGGATTGGATAACGCGCCGCCTTCGTGCTCCATAAATTTCACCAGAGGATGATCTTTCGCCTCGCCTTTCCAGTTCAGATTATCTTTCACATATGTCTCGAAAGATGTCGCCCATGGATAAGCTTCGGCGTTACCGTCCCATTTTACCATCCGCAGGTTATGGACTACGTTACCGCTGGCGACAATCATTATCCCTTCATCACGTAAAGCCGCGAGCTTCTTGCCTAATTCATAATGAAATTCAGGGGGTTGCGTGCCATCAATACTCAACTGGATCACCGGAATATCCGCGTCAGGATACATCTTGATCAGCACACCCCAGGTACCGTGGTCGAAGCCCCACTCGTGGGTATCGGAAATCACATTTACCGGGCTGAGTAATTCCTGAACACGTTTTGCCAGCGCCGGTGAACCGGGTGCCGGATAGCGCTTATCAAAAAGCGCCTGCGGGAACCCTCCAAAGTCATGAATGGTGCGCGGATTCTCCATTGCCGTTACTGCAGTGCCGCGCGTGAACCAGTGCGCTGACACGGCCAGAATCGCTTTTGGACGCGGTAATGTTTCGCCCAGCGCATGCCAGGCACGGGTATACATATTGTCCTCCAGCACGTTCATCGGGCTGCCGTGGCCTAAGAAAAGTGCGGGCATACGTTGAGTCGTCATCATGAATTCCTTACCGCAAGATAAAAGAGAGCAGCCAGTGAGTCACCTGCCGCGTGATGACCATACGGTACTCTTTTTGATTACCGCTGACAGCCGGATAACCATGAAGGAGATATTCAATAAATTTGATGAAAAAAATCAAAGAAGGCAGGAGGAGTCTATTTTGCAAAGACCCATTTTGGCAATAAGCGGCAATAAAAAGCAAAAAGGCCGCATAAGCGGCCTTTTCTGTTACGCACAACCCGTTACTTAGCTTGCCTGACGGGTCTGCGCCTGACGATAGGCCACCAGATCGGCGATGGTCACTACCGGCATATTATGCCGACGGGCAAAGACAATAACTTCAGGCGCATGCGCCATACTGCCGTCGTCATTAGTCAGTTCACACAGCACGCCGAAAGGCTTCAGGCCTGCCAGCGTCGCCAGATCAACCGACGCTTCAGTGTGACCGCCACGGGACAGCACACCACCAGCCTGCGCGCGCAGCGGGAAGATATGCCCCGGACGATTCAGGTCAGAAGGTTTCGCGCCATCTTTGATGGCTGCACGAATAGTGGTGATACGGTCGGCAGCAGAAACACCGGTAGTCACACCTTCAACCGCTTCAATAGTCACGGTAAATGGCGTCTGGAACGGACTGGAGTTGTTCTCAACCATCATTGGTAAATCCAGCTTTTTACGGCTGTCTTCGTTCATGGTCAGGCAAACAATACCGCTGCCGTGGCGAATGGTCAGTGCCATTTGCTCAACGGTCATGTTTTCAGCGGCAAAGATTAAATCGCCTTCGTTTTCACGATCTTCGTCATCCAGCACCAACACACCCACGCCGTTACGCATGGCGTCAATAGCACGCTCAACGCGTTCAGCTGATGTACCGAATTCGGAAAGTAGGGTCTGATTCATGGTAAAAATAACCTCATGTTCTGTATGTGGATTACCAGAATCAGGGCGTCTTGAGGAGGCTAGCTGCAGCCGCCAGATGGCGTGCTACAGTTATAAAAAATAACGCAGCGGGCAATATTTGCCCGGCTTGAATCGTTACTCTCTCCCATCCGGACTTTAACCGTCGGCCCCGGAATTACACCGGATCTGCTGACCTCTAACCCCTAAGGATTGAGCGCTCGCGGGCTTCCACATGGAAGGGATTATGATCCTTCCGATATTCCGTGGTTTACCGCCGGTGGGGACTTTCACCCCGCCCTGAGAATAAGCAAAACAACTATAGCGCCAATAAATGAGCAGAGCAATCCTGTGGTTTGTCCAATTAGTGCCCCTGAAGGTTTATAGAAACAGCATCAGCGATTACACTAAGGAAAAGCACCTCCTTCGAGAAAAGGAAATAACATGATTGACCCGAAAAAAATTGAACAAATTGCCCGCCAGGTTCACGAATCTATGCCTAAAGGGATCCGTGAGTTTGGTGAAGATGCCGAAAAGAAAATCCGTCAGGTATTGCAGGCGCAGTTCAGCCGCATGGATTTAGTCAATCGCGAAGAGTTTGACGTTCAGACCCAGGTTTTACTGCGTACCCGTGAAAAACTGGCTGTACTGGAACAACGTCTTGCTGCGCTGGAAGGCAAGCTGACTGAAACGGAAAAGCCGCAAGATCCGGCCTGATTATTGCGAATGATATCATCAGAAAAGGCCTGCTCAGCAGGCCTTTTTGCTGTGCGAAATCGGCGTTACCGTACATGAAGTACCGTTTTGGCGCGTGGCAATAACAACCACAATCCTGCAAACACCACGACTGCATACAGCGCTTTCCAGCCGACCATCGCCAGCAATCCGCAGCACAATACAGCGCCCAGCATCGCCATCCATTTCGAGCGTCCTGCCAGGATCCGGATCCCCGCCAGCATACATAACAGATAAATCAGGATGAAAATCCCATTGGCGTAAGTGATCAGCGCGCCGAGCGGCAGGTGCAGCCAGTAAATCAGTAACGTAAACAACGCGCAGCAGCCCACCACTAAATTCAGCGCGGGCACCGGCACTTGCTGAGCGGAAAGCTGTGCGAGTTTACTTTGCGGCTTGAGCTGAGCCTGTGACCACACCAGCCGGGCGAAACTCTGGGTATAAATATTCACGCTGGCAAAACACGCCAGATAGCCAATAATGCAGGCGATCCACAACGCTTTTTGTCCGAAGAGCTGCACGACGATACCCGGCAATGATGCACCTGCTTCCCGCCCTTCTCCCCAGGCATGGAATTTCAGCACCGCTACCGTACATCCCCAGTAAACTGCGCCAGCCACCAGCATGCCGATCAACAACGCGCGCGGGAAATCCCGTTCCGGATGACGGAATTCGGTCGCCAGATGCGCGAAAGCCTCAAGCCCGACAAAACACCAAAACATCACCGCCAGCGCGTCAAACAGGTTCGATAGTGAGACGTCACGCACCGAAGGCAGCGGAATTTCAGGCAGAGAAATATCCCCTTTCCACCAGATTGCCACCACCAGCGCGATCACCAGACAAGCGATTAGCGTTTGAATATTGGCACTGGACCCGGCACTGCGTGTGCCGAGGAACCAGATAACAAACAGCGTACCCAACTGCACCAGCAGCAGGTTTATGCTGCTCCAGCCAAAGGCGGCCTGCCAGAAACCGGCAGCAATATGCAATGCGGCGGGCAATCCGACCGGAATAACTGACAGGAATAACCAACCGGTGACCCGCGCCATATGCGGTCCGAAAGCTTTGCCGACAAAATGCGCTGCACCGCCCGCGCTGGGGAAATGCCGCCCAAGCGCAGCAAACCCGATGGCTATCGGAAACACCAGCAGGATCAGCACCGGCCACGCCCACAGGCTGTCATTTTGTGCCAGCTGAGCCGCCAGTGCAGGCACCGCAAAGACACCAGTCCCCAGTAATGAGGTTGAAAGCAGCCCGACGCCCTGCGCCAGACTCAGTTCCTGTTTTAATCCGCTCACAACAGAGCCACTTCCGTTTTGCGTTATTGATTGAAAAATCAAAAAGAAAAGGGCTTATCAGATAAGCCCTTCAGTGCAGATAACATGATCTTCGCCGAGGAAATCAGTCCTGCGCTTTGATCTGATTGATGATTTTGGTAGTGGACAAACCATCTTCAAAATTCAGCACACGGACTTCGCCGCCATTCGCCCAGACTTCCTGACAACCGGCGATTTGCTCAGGCTTATAGTCGCCACCTTTCACCAGCAGATCAGGCAAGATCCCGGCGATCAAACGCTGCGGGGTGTCTTCATCAAAAGAAACCACCCAGTCCACGGCACCCAGTGCGCCCAGCACGATCATGCGGTTTTGCAGCGCGTTTACGGGACGGGTTTCGCCTTTCAGGCGTTTGGTCGAAGCATCGCTGTTAACGGCGACAATCAGACGGTCGCCCAGTTTGCGGGCGTTTGCCAGGTAAGAAACGTGTCCGGCATGCAGGATGTCAAAGATGCCGTTGGTCATCACGACTTTCTCGCCGCGCTGACGCGCCATCGCCACGGCGGCTTTTAGCTGTTCTTCGTTCATCACGCCAAAACCAACGTCTGAACGCCCGCCGATCGCATTTTCCAGTTCAACCGGCGAAACGGTTGAGGTGCCGAGTTTACCCACCACCACACCGGCGGCGGCGTTCGCCAGGAAGCAGGATTCTTCCAGCGTATTACCGGCGGCAAGAGCCGCGGCCAGCGTACCGATCACCGTGTCACCGGCACCGGTCACGTCATACACTTCCTGCGCCTGCGTTGGCATATGGAATGGCGCTTTGCCTGGCTGTAACAAGGTCATGCCGTGTTCAGAACGGGTGACCAGAAGCGCGGAAAGTTCGAAATCAGCGATCAGTTGCATACCACGGGCGACAATTTCATCTTCGTTTTTGCAACGACCGACAACGGCTTCGAATTCGGACAGATTTGGTGTCAGTAAAGTCGCACCACGGTAACGTTCGAAATCAGATCCTTTAGGATCAACCAGCACCGGTACGCCAGCTTTTCTCGCCAGCTGGATCATTTTCTGCACTTCAGTCAGTGCACCTTTGGCGTAGTCTGACAGCACCAGTGCGCCACTTTGTGGTAAAGCTTGTTCGATTTTGGTCAGCATCGGCTGGAGATCAACACCTTCAAAACCTTCTTCAAAGTCGAGGCGGATCAGTTGCTGGTTACGGGACAATATACGCAGCTTAGTGATGGTCGGATGCGTGGATAACGCCACGAAATCGCAGTTTACTTTCACTTCCGCCAGACGCTCACTCAGGGCACGGGCGGCATCGTCAACGCCGGTCAGACCGATCAGACGCGAAGAAGCACCGAGAGACGAAATGTTCATCGCCACGTTTGCCGCGCCGCCAGGACGTTCCTCGATGGTATTGACCTTCACCACCGGCACCGGCGCTTCCGGTGAAATACGATTGGTCGGGCCATACCAGTAGCGATCTAACATTACGTCACCGACAACCAGCACACCCGCGCGGTGAAAATCAGGCAAAGTCACTTTCATCCCAAGACTCCAAAACAGATAAATCAAATCGGGTAAACACAATGCGCCGGATAATATCACAAGCGCCTGTTACCCGAATAAAAACCCTCAGCCCAGCCAGTTCGCCCAGCTGGCGCGGATTTGCGCGCGCTCCGCCGCAAAACTGACTGCGGCCACTTTCCCGCTGTGCTCCTGCAAAGCGAGGTGATGAATTTCATCGCGCAGCGTGACATAAGCCTGCGTCAGATTTCGAGCCTCTTCTTCCGGCATGATGTCGTGTTGCGCCATCAGCTCAAAAATCCTCACATTATCGGACCAGCGCGTCAGCTTCGGCTCATCATGCGCGAAACGCAGAACCAGATATTGTGCAATGAATTCAATATCCGTAATGCCACCCGGATCGGCTTTCAGATCGAACTCGTCGGCTTTTTTACTGCCCAGATGGGCATACATTTTCTCGCGCATTTCACGGACCTCCTTACGCAGTCCTTCACCATCGCGCTGGCGGCAAAGAATGTCGCGACGCGTGGCATTAAATTGCTGCGTCAGTTGCGGATCACCGTAAACCACGCGCGCGCGAACCAGCGCCTGATGCTCCCATGTCCAGGCTTCATTGGCCTGATAATCGGCAAAAGCTTCGATGGTGCTGACCAGCATGCCGGAGGCACCGGAAGGTCGCAGACGCGGGTCAACCTCATAAAGAATGCCTGACGACGTACGGGTGCTGAATAAATGCATGATGCGCTGCGCCAGCCGCAGATAAAACTGACGCCCGTCGATGCTGCGTTCGCCATCGGTCATTACCTCCGGCGCACAGTCGAGCAGGAAGACCAGATCCAGATCCGAGCTGTAACCCAGCTCCCAGCCACCGAGTTTTCCGTAACCGACCACGGCAAAACCGCGCCCTTCACGGTGCTGAAGATGCGCTGGCTGACCGTATTTTACGACCATCTGTTCCCACGCCTGTTGCACCACAACGTCGAGAATGGCCTCCGCAAGGTAGGTTAAATGGTCACTGACTTTCATCACCGGCAATGCGCCGGAAATATCCCCGGCTGCGATGCGCAGATGCTGCGCCTGCTTGAACTGACGTACCGCTTCAAGCTGTTGTTCTTCGTCTTCCGTCGGCACCCGCATCAGATACTGGCGCAGTTCGTCGCGGTACGCGCCCGGCTCCACCGGCTGGTAAAGCGTGCGTGTGTCGAGCAGTTCATCGAGCAATAAAGGATGGCGGGCGAGTTGGCTCGCGACCATCGGTGAAGCGGCGCACAGGCGGATTAACTGTTTGAGCGCACCGGGGTATTCCACCAGCAGCTCGATATACGTCGTACGTGTGACGATATTGAGCAGCAACTGCATCAGGCGCTGCAATGTCACATCGGCATTTTTATAGGTGCAGACCTGCGCCAGCAAACGCGGCATCAGCAAATCCAGCTGGTCGCGGCCACGCGGCCCGATCGTGCGTTTATCTACATCACGGCGGAAATCGGCAATCTGATATAAAACATGCCGTTGCGCGTTTTCGTCAAGTTGCGGCACCAGTGGCGCCAGTTCGGCAGGCTCAAGCGCATCAATCCATAAACTGCTGAACTGGGAGAGTTGCACATCATCTTCAGCATCTGGCGTGTCATCACCAATCAGCTCGTTAAACACCGAGCGCACGGCCTGCATGTGAGCATTCACTGCATCCAGAAGCTTCGGCCAGCCAGCATAATTCATCCCCCACGCCAGACGTGCCTGATTCAGTTCATCTGACGGTAAGGTTTGTGTTTGCTCGTCCGCTATTGCCTGCAACAGATTTTCCAGACGGCGCAGGAACAGATAGCTGTTACGCAACTGCAACACCTGTTCTACCGGCAACAGCCCCAGATTTTCCAGCGCCTGAAGCGTTGGCAGCAACGCACGCTGCTGCAATGCCGGTTCGCGCCCGCCACGGATCAGCTGGAATACCTGCACGATAAATTCAATCTCACGGATACCGCCTGCGCCGAGTTTGATGTTGTCTTTCAGACCCCGGCGGCGTACTTCACGAGCGATCATGCCTTTCATGTTACGCAGGGACTGGATCACACTGAAATCGATATAACGGCGGAAGACAAATGGCATCAGCATTTTGCGCAATTCCTGACTGCTGATGTCCTCCGCGCCGCCCATCAGACGCGCTTTCACCATCGCGTAACGCTCCCAGTCACGCCCCTGTTCCTGATAATAATCCTCCAGTGCCGGGAAGCTCATCACCAGCGGGCCGCTGTCGCCGAACGGGCGCAAACGCATGTCCACGCGATATACAAAACCGTCGATAGTGGGCTGATCCAGCACTTTGATCAGCCGCTGGCCGAGACGGGTGAAAAACTGTGCATTATCCAGTTCACGCCGCCCGCCGCGGGTCTGACCATTTTCCGGATAAGCAAAAATCAGATCGATATCCGAGGAGAAATTCAGCTCGCCGCCGCCCAGTTTACCCATCCCGAGGATCAGCATTCTTTGCGGTTCGCCAGCAGCATTGACCGGCGTACCAAACTCGCGACAGCAAGCGTCGTAAAGCCAGCCGCGGGCGCTGACAATCAATAATTCCGCCAGTTCACTCAACTGATGAAGCGTGTCTTTCGCTTCACTGGTTTGCGCGGACTGCGACCACGCAATGCGGGTCAGAATGCGACGACGAAACAGACGTAACGCTTTCATCAGCCCGGCTTCGTCAGCCACCTGTGTCAGCGATTCCTCCAGCCACTGGCGGTAAAGTTGCCACTCCTGCGCCTGAGGGGGATTTTGGTCAATTTCATGCCACCACTGCGGAAAAGCCAGCAAACTGTCCGTTACGAATTCACTGCTGCTCAGCACGGCCAGTTGCGCATCATCGGGAAGGGGCAGGTTTTCAGGATGTTCACGCCAGCGTTCAAGCAAACTCTGCGCATGGCTTTGCAAAACAGAAGAAAGTGGCAACATGAAGTCAGATTCCTTGCAAAAAAAAGCCCGGGCAATTTGCCCAGGCTTATCAGTCAATTAACGAGGTTGTCCGTTTAACCAGAAAGCATCCATCATCACCGCGTGAGAACGGGCCGAATCCTCCCAGGCGTGTTGCTGCTGAACGATGGCCTGTTGCAGATCGGCCCAGCCGGCAATATACGCGGCAACGTCTTTTTCAGGGTAAGCACCGGCCAGCAAATGGAAGGTAATGATCTGGCGTTTAAGGCGCGCCAGTTGGTCACGATAGCCTTCTTCCGTCAGCGGCTGTGCAAAGGCTTCTTTCAGATCGGCGGCAGTGCGGCCGAGCATGATGTCAGCAAAGCGCTTGAAGGAACCGTCCATTTTTTTCGCGGATTTATCATCAATAAACGGCGCCCAGCCTGATGTTGCCAGCCAGGAAGTAAGCACTAACTTGCACTTCAGATATGTCGCGCTGTAACAGATTTCCTGTGCATCCGCCGATTTCTGTTCCAGAACCGGCACCAGATCAGTAAGTAAGGTACGCAGCTCAGAAGAGGCTTTACGCGGCACAAGTCCGCCGAACAGCACCAGAACCTGCCGCACAGTTTCCACGGCCTGCAACACAGTCAGGCGCGCAGTTTTGTCGCCGCGAACCCACAATTCTTCATGATATTGCCAGTGATCCAGCGCCAGTTCGAACATCGCAGACATAGCCTGCTCAACCGTAGCTTTCGGTTTCGCTTTAAACACCGGCAGCGGTTTGATGTCACGGGCAGGATTGCCCTTTGCAAGATGATAACCACGAGCCGCCTTGCTGAAACCACCCTGCCGCAAGCCGCCGTGCGCGCCAATTTCAGCCGCCAGCGCCAGTAAATCGGCGGTGTTACCTTTTTTCAGCTCAAGTTCAATTTCAGCCAGTGGTTCGTTTAATTCGCCAGCCACCACTTCGCCCTGATCTAACCCAAGTTCAATCTCGCTTTCGCCGTAAGTGATCACCCACTTCTCGCGGGTGAAATCCGTGCGGAAGAGCGGAGCGAGTTCTTTCTGCAATGCAGCGGGTTTGCACCCTTCCGGCCAGATATCTTTCGGGAACGCGCTCAGTTTCAACACCGGCTTTTTCAGCTCAACGTTGTATTCAGGGCGCTGATGTAACCCCCCCACCACTTTGCCACCGGTTTTGATGGTCATTTCATACTGATCGTCAAAACCACGGATCCGCAGACCCATGTCATGCGAACGTAAATAGTTTTCCGCAGTCTCAAAATAGATGTTGGTCAGTTTCGAAGGCGCGGTGTGCACGCTGTTAAAACCAGCGAGTTGCGAAGGTAATTCGGCGATTGCGGCCGGGGTGGCGATAAATTTTAATTCTATTTCTACGGTCATATGAGTCTTCACACCGATTCTTTGCTGCCAAAAGGGATTAACGCGTCGCTGCCAATTCTATCATAAGCACAGCGCGCAAGCCGCATGTTGCGGGATTGTAAGATAGTTCTCATTCCGGTTTATACATTGCGTCGTCACACTGTTGCCCTTACTATCGGTCTCCAACTTTTAGTACTTATATGAGTGCAATGGCCGGACAGTGGCGGTTGCCAGAAGACGTATCCTGATAAAACGGATCCACACTTCACGTTCCCTAAATTCACAAAGAAACGATGAAATAATGCAGAAATTACGCCTAATTGGTTTCGCTTTGCTTGGTTTAAGCATGACATGGGGCGCTCACGCTGATGAGAAGCGCTATATCTCCGACGATTTGATTACCTATATCCACAGTGGTCCAGGTAATCAGTATCGCATCGTTGGCACCCTGAATGCCGGTGAAGAAGTCACCCTGCGCAGTGTCAACGACAGTACGAAATACGGTGAGATTGTTGATTCAAAAGGTAAAACCGCCTGGATCCCGCTTGATCAGTTAAGCAATGTGCCGAGCTTGCGTACCCGCGTTCCGGATCTGGAACAACAGGTGAAAACGCTGACCGACAAGCTGACCAATATTGATTCCAGCTGGAACCAGCGCACGGCAGAAATGCAGGCCAAAGTCTCTTCCAGTGACGGCATCATCAACGGCCTGAAGAAAGAAAATCAGGATTTGAAAAATCAGCTGATCGTGGCGAAGAAGAAGGTTGACGCGGTCAATGTGCAGCTCGACGACAAACAAAGAACCATTATTTTACAATGGTTTATGTATGGCGGCGGTGTCGCGGGTGTCGGTCTGGTGCTGGGTCTGCTGTTGCCACATCTCATCCCACGTCGCAGGAAAAAAGATCGCTGGATGAGCTGACAGCTCAGCATCCTGATCGTTTCCCTAAGGCACTTCGGTGCCTTTTCGTGTTTCCATCAGTCAGGAAATCTTCAGCGCAACTTTGCTATGATGAAGACAGAGTCCTTTGGCTAATTTCAGGAGTTATCGCGTGGAGATTTACCTGGTCGGCGGCGCAGTCCGAGACAGTTTATTAAACCTGCCTGTGTCTGAACACGATTGGGTGGTAGTGGGCGCGACGCCTGAATATATGCTCGAAAATGGCTATCAGCAGGTCGGTAAAGATTTTCCGGTCTTCCTGCATCCGGTCACTCACGATGAATATGCGCTGGCCCGTACTGAGCGGAAATCTGGCTCCGGTTATAACGGCTTTACCTGTTATGCCGCACCGGATGTCACGCTGGAACAAGATCTGATGCGTCGGGATCTGACCATTAATGCCATCGCCAAAAGCAACGATGGCGAACTTTTCGATCCCTATCACGGTCAGCGTGATATCGAACAACGCCTTTTGCGCCACGTTTCCGATGCTTTCGGCGAAGATCCGCTGCGGGTTCTGCGCGTTGCCCGCTTTGCTGCACGCTTCGCGCATTTAGATTTCACGGTCGCCCCGGAAACGCAGGCGCTGATGCAACAGATGGCGGAAAGCGGTGAGCTGGAAGCCCTCACACCTGAACGTGTGTGGAAAGAAACTGAGAAAGCGTTACAAACGCAGGATCCGCAGGTCTATTTCCAGGTGCTGCGCGATTGTGGCGCCCTGAAAGTGCTGTTTCCTGAAATCGATGCATTATTTGGCGTGCCTGCACCGGCGAAATGGCATCCGGAAATTGATACCGGCATACATACGCTGATGACGCTGAAAATCGCCAGCACCCTGACGCCTGACGTCGATGTGCGTTTTTCGGCGCTTTGCCATGATTTGGGTAAGGCTCTGACGCCGCCGCAATTCTGGCCTGCCCATCACGGTCATGGCCCGGCGGGCGTGAAACTGGTGGAGGAACTCTGCCAGCGGCTGAAAGTGCCGACGCACATTCGTGATTTAGCGAAACTGGTCGCGGAGTTCCATGACCTGATCCACACCGTCAATAAACTGCGTCCGGAAACCTTGTTAAAACTGTTCGACACCATTGATGTCTGGCGTAAACCGCAGCGTCTTGAGCAGATGATCATGACCAGTGAAGCCGATGCGCGCGGGCGTACGACATTTGAAAATAATCCCTATCCGCAAGGCGATTACCTGCGTGAAGCCTTTGCAGTCGCCAGCAGCGTTTCAAATAAAGAGGTGCTGGATGCGGGTTTCCAGGGTATGGCTATCCGTGATGAACTGAAGAAACGCCGTACTCAGGCGCTCGCCGACTGGAAACAAACTCAGGACGTGGCGATTTAAACGCTGGCTTTATTCATAAGAAAAGCCCCGCCGGTGATTCACCGTGCGGGGCTTTTTATTGCCTCAGGGAAGCAAAAATCAGGCGATAAACACAAAATACACGGCAATTGCCACGAAGAAACGGTAAATCGCAAACGGGATAAACGAAATACGTTTAATCACCGCCAGGAAGGTTTTAATTGCGATCAACGCAACAATGAACGCAGAGACAAACCCTGTGGCAAACATCGGTAAATCCGCCATATTCAGGAAGCTGTAGCTCTTGTACAAATCCAGAGCCGTCGCGCCCATCATCATCGGCACCGCCAGCAGGAAAGAGAACTCAGATGCCGCAAAACGGCTGATCCCCATTAACATCCCCCCACTGATGGTTGCCCCTGAGCGGGAGAACCCGGGCCAGAGCGCCAGACACTGAAAAACACCAATCATAAACGCCTGCACGTAGGTGATGTCATCCAGTCCCTCGGCACGCGGTTTTTTAGGTTTCAGCAACTCGGCAGCAATCAGCAAAATACCGCCGACCACCAGTGCATACATGACATATTTTGGCTCGAACAACGCTTTGATTTGAGAGTGCAGAAGCAGCCCCAGTACCGTTGCCGGAATCATCCCCAAAATAATATGCAATAAATTTAAACGACGAGAACCCGAGCCTTCATGAACCGGCGGTTTACCAAAATGCAAACCTATCATGTTGAACAAACGACGCCAGAACATCACGACCACGGCCAGAATTGAACCTAACTGGATAACCACTTCAAATGATTTTGAGGTATCTCCCGTAAAGCCAAGAAGATTGCCGACAATAATCAAATGACCGGTAGAAGAAACAGGCAAAAACTCGGTGAGTCCTTCAACCACCCCCAAAATAGCCGCAACAAGCAAAGAATGACTTTCGACGATCATTATCGCACCCTACCCTTTAAAAGATCCGCTGATGGGAAATATGCTTACAATACACACAATAAAAAAGCGGCATCATGCTGAGCCGCTTCAGTAAAGAAAACCCGGCAACCCGGACTTTCCTTTTAACGCTTCTTTATGACATTCAATAGACAAGCGTTTTCTAAATTGTATCCATAACAGGATTTAAAAACGCTTTCCACGCTCGATAATCACGCCGACATTCGCTGCCTGAGCAACAGCGCCCGGTTTGCTGAGCTTAATCCGAACCCACGGAGAATTAAACCGGCTCAGCAGCAATGTCGCCACCTCTTCCGCTACGCGTTCAACCAGCGCAAAATTTTGTGAAGAAACATGCCCGATCACCGCATCACTGACATCAGCATAGCTTAAACAGTCATTCACATCGTCAGTGGCGGCGGACTTTTGGTTATCCCAGGCCATTTCGATATCGAATACCAGTTTCTGTTTAATGGTCTGTTCCCATTCGTAAGCGCCAATGGTAGTGATTACATTTAGTTGCTCAATAAATACGATATCCATCACGTGATTCTCTGTTTTTGGCCCAGCCGGATACCACTTCCAGCAGAAAATGCGTATTATCCATGGATGTTGCGATTAAAACGACCCTTATTAGACGGAACGGCTTTATGAGTGCTACCGCGCTTGGAATGATTATTTTCGCCTACCTCTGCGGCTCGATTTCCAGTGCTATTCTGGTCTGCCGGGTAGCCCGTTTACCCGATCCGCGCACAGCGGGCTCAGGTAATCCCGGCGCCACCAACGTTTTACGCCTGGGTGGCCGTCTGGCCGCTGCCGCTGTTCTGATTTTCGATGTCCTCAAAGGCATGCTGCCGGTCTGGCTGGCATACCGTCTGAACATTCCGCCTATGTATCTTGGCCTGACGGCCATCGCGGCATGTCTTGGCCATATCTATCCGGTCTTTTTCCGCTTTAAAGGCGGCAAAGGTGTTGCCACGGCGTTTGGTGCTATCGCCCCCATCGGCTGGGACTTGACCGGCCTGATGACCGGCACATGGCTGCTGACCGTGCTGCTGAGCGGCTATTCGTCACTGGGTGCGATCGTCAGCGCACTGATTGCGCCATTTTATGTCTGGTGGTTCAAACCGGAGTTCACCTTCCCGGTCGCCATGCTTTCCTGTCTGATCCTGTTGCGTCATCACGACAATATTCAGCGCCTGTGGCGTGGTCAGGAAGGAAAAATCTGGGATAGGCTGAAGAAAAAACGTAAAGCGGCGAAAGAAGATAAGACCGAATAGTCAGTAAAATGCAGATTGCAGACATAAAAAAACGACCTCAGGCGGGTCGTTTTTTATTGGTTTTTTTTCAGCTCAGCCAGCCTGACTGAGCGGGAGCGAGACAAGGCGTCAGGAGACCTGAAAGCGCAGCATAATTGAGTATGTGAGCATTTCGGGTCGACGCAACAACGCAGTCGCAGCCCCGCTCAGACTGGAGGAAGCTCCGCTAACGGCCAGCGAGGGCGAACGGTCACACCGAGATCAGGAGTTGCACCGCTTTTCAGCCGCACCATGCCTGCATACGCGATCATCGCACCGTTATCGGTACAGAATTCAGGACGCGCATAAAATACCTGGCCACCACGTTTTGCCATCACCTCAGCCAGTTTGGCGCGTAATGTGCGGTTCGCGCTGACACCACCGGCCATTACCAGCTGTTTAAAACCCGTCTGATCCAATGCGCGTTTGCATTTTATGGCCAGCGTATCCACCACCGCATCTTCAAAAGCGCGGGCAATGTCGGCATGTGTCTGCGGGTCGCTGTCATTGCCACGAATGGTATTCGCTGCGAAAGTTTTGAGGCCGGAGAAACTGAAATCCAGCCCAGGCCGGTCTGTCATCGGGCGCGGGAAGGTAAAACGTCCGGCAACGCCCTGAGAAGCCATTTTCGACAGCAACGGCCCCCCCGGATAATCAAGGCCGAGCAATTTAGCTGTTTTATCAAAGGCTTCACCGGCAGCATCATCAATGGATTCGCCGAGCAAGGTATATTCGCCAATTCCGGTGACGCTGATTAACTGCGTATGTCCGCCGGAAACCAGCAGCGCCACAAACGGGAAATCCGGCGGATTATCTTCCAGCATCGGTGCCAGCAAATGGCCTTCCATGTGATGCACCGGCACGGCAGGCACGTCCCACGCAAATGCCAGAGAACGCCCGATGGTTGCGCCCACCAGCAACGCCCCGACCAGACCAGGGCCGGCGGTGTACGCCACGCCATCGATATCCTGAGCAGTCAGCCCGGCTTCTTTCAGCGCAGCCTGAATCAAGGGTACTGTTTTACGTACATGGTCACGCGATGCCAGTTCTGGCACCACACCGCCGTAATCTGCATGCAGTTTTACCTGACTATACAGTTGGTTGGCTAACAAACCGGCTTCGCTGTCATAAACTGCAATTCCGGTTTCATCGCAGGACGTTTCAATACCCAGTACTCGCATCACTCTTTCCATCATGTTTTCGCGCTAACTCGCGGCGCGCAGTTTAGCACACAAGCTTCGGCGGGTGCTGCACCGGAGTGGGAATTCCTCGCTTCGCAGGCCAATTAATGTCGAGCAATTTTGATTGATTGGTATATAATCGCCGCCCGACGCAAAACAAGCGCACAATGTTGCAGAAGGGTTGCAGAAAGCGCCTGTTTCAATTTGCCGTTATGCTTTACAAGACGACGCGAATTGGAGTAAAATTCCGCACCATTTTGAAATGTGCTGGTACAACATCAGCAAACAAACCGATTTTATCGAGGTGAGAGGCACATGCCTGTAATTAAAGTACGTGAAAACGAGCCGTTCGACGTAGCTCTGCGTCGCTTCAAGCGTTCCTGCGAAAAAGCAGGTGTTCTGGCAGAAGTTCGTCGTCGTGAATTCTATGAAAAACCGACTACCGAACGTAAACGCGCTAAAGCATCTGCAGTAAAACGCCACGCCAAGAAACTGGCTCGCGAAAACGCACGCCGCACTCGTCTGTATTAATCTTCGGGGGCAACCCCAAATCGCGTGATTTGCAATATTAAGAACGCGCAGACTGCGTAGTAGCATACGAAGGCCGTGCTTTCCGAAAGGAATGCGCGGCTTGTTCTCGTTTATAGGCTAGTGAGTAAGGGGCTTATGGCTGGGAGAATTCCGCGCGTATTTATCAATGACTTGCTGGCTCGCATCGATATCGTCGATTTGATCGACGCTCGGGTAAAGCTCAAGAAACAGGGTAAAAATTATCACGCGTGCTGCCCTTTCCACCATGAGAAAACACCCTCATTTACCGTAAATGGCGATAAGCAGTTTTATCACTGTTTCGGCTGTGGTGCCCACGGCAACGCCGTCGATTTCCTGATGAACTATGACAGGCTTGAGTTTGTCGAAAGCATTGAGGAACTGGCGACAATGCAGGGTTTGGAAGTGCCGTACGAAGCAGGCACCGGTCCGAGCCAGATGGAGCGTCATCAGCGTCAAAGCCTCTACCAGTTGATGGCACCGCTTAGCGAGTTCTATCAGCAATCACTTAAACAGCCTGCAGGGGCTCCCGCACGGGAATATCTTGCCCGGCGCGGTTTAAGTGAAGACGTCATCAGCCATTTCGCCATTGGTTTCGCCCCACCGGGTTGGGACAACGCATTAAAGCGTTTCGGTAAAAATGCCGATGATAAAGCGTCTCTGATTGATGCCGGTATGTTGGTCACCAATGACAATGGCCGCAGCTATGATCGTTTCCGCGAACGGGTGATGTTTCCTATTCGTGATAAACGTGGCCGCGTAATTGCCTTTGGCGGCAGGGTTCTCGGTGACGGTACGCCGAAATACCTGAACTCACCGGAAACCGAAATTTTCCATAAAGGCCGCCAGTTGTATGGCCTGTATGAAGCACAGTTAAAGCACCCGACGCCAGCGCGTTTGCTGGTGGTTGAAGGGTATATGGATGTCGTCGCACTGGCGCAGTTCGGCATTGATTATGCCGTTGCCTCATTGGGCACGTCCACGACCGCTGATCATATTCAGCTGATGTTCCGCAGCACAGACAACATCGTTTGCTGTTACGACGGTGACCGCGCGGGACGTGAAGCCGCATGGCGCGCACTGGAAACGGCACTGCCGTATCTTAATGATGGCCGCCAGCTGCGTTTTATGTTTTTACCCGACGGCGAAGATCCAGACACGCTGGTGCGTAAAGAAGGCAAAGAAGCGTTCGAACAACGTATGGAACAGGCGATGCCGCTGTCCACTTTCCTGTTTGATTCGCTGTTGCCGCAGGTAGATTTGAGCAGCCCTGACGGGCGGACCAAATTGAGCATGCTGGCATTGCCGCTGATCCGCCAGGTTCCCGGTGAAACGTTACGAATGTATTTGCGTCAGCAGTTAGGGAATAAGCTCGGTATTTTGGATGACAGCCAGCTGGAAAAGCTGATGCCTAAACAGGCAGAAAGTAGCAATGTCTATCAGGCGCCCCAGCTAAAACGCACAACCATGCGTATACTTATAGGGTTACTGGTACAAAATCCACAACTGGCTACACTTATACCCTCACTGCAAGGTTTGGAGCAAGCGAAGCAACCAGGACTGGATCTGTTCAGCGAGTTAGTAACCACTTGCTTAGCCCAGCCGGGGCTGACGACGGGCCAGTTACTGGAACTTTATCGCGACAATAAGTTCTACCAGCAGCTTGAAACTCTGGCGACATGGAACCACATGATCGTAGAGGACATGGTCGAGGAGGAATTTCGCGCCACGTTAGCCAGCCTGTATGACTCGATTTTAGAGCAACGGCTTGAAACTTTGATTGCAAAAGCCAGGACGCATGGCCTGAGTCCGGAGGAACGGACCGAAGTCAGTTCCCTGAATCAGGTGTTAGCGAGAAAGAGTTAACAAGTTAAATAACAAGAACATAAAAAGTAATGCGTCAGGCGTTACTACTAAAAAACGGCTTAAGTGCCGATATAAAGCGGGGCACGGCCCTGCGCAGAGCCGCCCTGGTGGGCCGCGGCACAATAAACGCCCCTAACGTTATTGTTGGCGATGTTACCCGACCGACACCAACCCAAATACTCTGAAGTGTGGATACCGTCTTATGGAGCAAAACCCGCAGTCACAGCTTAAGCTACTTGTCACCCGTGGTAAGGAGCAAGGCTATCTGACCTATGCTGAGGTCAATGACCATCTGCCGGAAGATATCGTCGATTCCGACCAGATCGAAGACATCATCCAGATGATTAACGACATGGGCATCCAGGTACTTGAAGAAGCACCGGACGCCGATGATTTGATGCTGGCCGAAAACCGCCCTGATACCGACGAAGACGCTGCAGAAGCGGCGGCGCAGGTACTTTCCAGCGTTGAATCCGAAATTGGCCGTACCACCGACCCTGTGCGTATGTATATGCGCGAGATGGGTACCGTTGAGTTGCTGACCCGTGAAGGCGAAATCGACATCGCCAAACGTATCGAAGACGGTATCAACCAGGTTCAGTGCTCCGTTGCTGAATATCCTGAAGCTATCACTTATTTGTTAGAGCAATATGACCGTGTAGAAGCTGGCGAAGTCCGCCTGTCTGACTTGATCACAGGTTTTGTTGACCCTAACGCCGAAGAAGAAATCGCACCAACTGCGACTCACGTGGGTTCTGAACTGACCACTGAAGAGCAGGATGATGATGATGAAGACGAAGATGAAGACGACGATGCTGAAGACGACAACAGCATCGACCCGGAACTGGCTCGCCAGAAGTTCACCGAACTGCGTGAACAGCATGAAGCGACGCGTCTGGTCATCAAGAAAAACGGCCGTAGCCACAAGAGCGCAGCAGAAGAAATCCTGAAGCTGTCCGATGTGTTCAAACAATTCCGTTTAGTGCCAAAACAGTTCGATTTCCTGGTTAACAGCATGCGTTCCATGATGGATCGCGTTCGTGCTCAGGAACGTCTGATTATGAAAGTGTGCGTTGAACAGTGCAAAATGCCGAAGAAAAACTTCGTCAATCTGTTCGCCGGTAACGAAACCAGCGATACCTGGTTTGATGCTGCTCTGGCAATGGGTAAACCCTGGTCTGAGAAGCTGAAAGAAGTCACCGAAGACGTACAGCGCGGCCTGATGAAGCTGCGTCAGATCGAAGAAGAAACTGGCCTGACTATCGAACAGGTAAAAGACATCAACCGTCGCATGTCTATCGGCGAAGCGAAAGCCCGTCGCGCGAAGAAAGAGATGGTTGAAGCAAACTTACGTCTGGTTATTTCGATCGCGAAGAAATACACCAACCGTGGTCTGCAGTTCCTTGACCTGATCCAGGAAGGTAACATCGGCCTGATGAAAGCCGTTGATAAGTTTGAATATCGCCGTGGTTATAAGTTCTCAACTTATGCGACCTGGTGGATCCGTCAGGCTATCACCCGCTCCATCGCCGACCAGGCGCGTACCATCCGTATCCCGGTGCATATGATTGAGACCATTAACAAACTCAACCGTATTTCCCGTCAGATGCTGCAAGAGATGGGCCGCGAGCCGACGCCGGAAGAGCTGGCTGAACGTATGTTGATGCCGGAAGACAAAATCCGCAAAGTGCTGAAAATTGCGAAAGAGCCAATCTCCATGGAAACGCCAATCGGCGACGATGAAGATTCGCATCTGGGTGATTTCATCGAGGACACCACCCTCGAGCTGCCACTGGATTCTGCAACGTCTGAAAGCCTGCGTTCTGCAACACATGACGTTCTGGCTGGCCTGACCGCACGTGAAGCGAAAGTTCTGCGTATGCGTTTCGGTATCGATATGAACACTGACCACACGCTGGAAGAAGTGGGCAAACAGTTCGACGTTACCCGTGAACGTATCCGTCAGATCGAAGCGAAAGCGTTGCGTAAACTGCGCCACCCAAGCCGCTCCGAAGTGCTGCGCAGCTTCCTGGACGATTAATCGTTCTCTGGTTGTCAGTCACGAACAGAAAAGCCCCGGCAGAAATGCCGGGGCTTTTTATTACTGGTTTTCTAAACTGACATTCACCCAGGCAGTATTATCCGGTAATGGAATAAGCCCGCTGCTGACACCCGTCAGACCAAATACTTTCGAGGCCGGCGAATCAGCATGCAATTCCAGATAAAACGTCTGAGCAAAACTGAGTAAAACTTCCGTACTGTCTGCTGACTCGCAGGCATCAATATAAACGTTACCCGTATAACCCGGTGGGAAAATACTTTTCACGTTTAAATAAAGCGTATCACCATTAACATAAAAGGCCTGGGCTTTATCACCGATGACCGGCCGGTCATTATCCCCCTGAAAAGCACCGTGGGAGATAATAAACAGATTTTCATTCTGTTCCAGTAACCGCAACTCAGAATGAAATATTTTGTAACTCGACTTAAAGACTGACTGGTACTGCGCCATTGAAGCACTGGCAACATGTTCCAGTTCCGGATCATCGGTACAGACGATAAGAATCATAATATTACTCCGTAAGTAAATTAAACTGATGACTCAGCCAACAGACCAGGTGTTATCATTTTTCAGCTGAACATTCAGGTTGTAAGTATTCGGCGCAAACTCAAGCTGCTGCTTATTGGTAATCTGACCAATATCAAGCACCTGACCCGGCGTATAATTACCAAAAGTGATCCAATAAGTTGGATGCGGCGTGAAGGTCAGGTTGATGTTCGGCTGTGCCTGAACAACAAAGGTACCCGCCCCCGACATACCGACCCCGACAGAGGCCTGATTCAGCGGTAAACTGCTGTCGTTCGTGACATACAACGTACCGTTCTTTCCGCCGGTGGTCTGTTGTTCGAATTCAAACGCCCCCTCGGAATAGCTCAGCGTCACCTGATTATTGTTCGTCAGGCTGGCAGGAAGGGTTTGAGAGGCATCGAATTTCACACCGGGGATCAGCACACCGGTTTCATCCCAAACAAAACTGTAATCAATTCCCCAGTCAAACTGCACTTTGGTTTTTGGATGTGCCACTTTGGAGAACCACGCCAGTGACATCACTTTGGGATCGGTGATATCCGGAGAGGTTTGATAAATACAAATTGCGCCGGTATTTACAGAGTTGTTTGCTACAGTGACAGAATATTGAGTCATAATATTTACCTTTTATATTAAAATGAATGAGAAAATAATTGTGTGTAGTCTTTGCCTTCTCTTAACTTCCTCGACCTCCTTTACAGACACGCGTTACGTGATTTAATTAGCCGGATACTTCGCATCGTAATACCAAAAGTTTGTGTGAGTAGTTTTGCCGGAATATCTTCTTTCATCGCCACTTGCATTGCTGCCCGGCGAATAGCGATAAACACCCCCCAGTTGGATGGCGTATCCAGATATCCAGAAGAATCAATTTTTTTATAAATTCTGTTATATTTATTTTGCGGGATATTAATCCCGTAGATCTGATAAAACTTCTCTGCCTCTTTGGGCATGTATATTTTTCTCCCTCCATGGAGATGAATAAAATGAAATAATCCGGCGAAACCACCATGTTCAGCAAATTCCGATGCTATCCAGGGCATCACCGACATGATGCAGACGCTGTTTTTTTCACAAAAGCTGATTAATCTTGCTTCTCTTTCTGAATGCCGGAGCGGTAGTCCTGAAAATAGTTCGAACCATTCCTCCAGATTTTCCTGTCTTTCTTCGGTTTCAACATTAGCCATATCTCCTGCTCCTGAAGAATCAAACTGCCTGACTACTTTGCTGCTCACCCCGAATGAGGCGATGGAATAAGTTTTAGTTCAGTTGAGCGCATTCACACGGGGGAAGCATTCCTCTTACATTAAATATGCAAATGTATTCAGGTGGGGTTCAGAGAGTATAAAGCTGCTTTAATAGCGAAATAATTTGGTAAATCAACCAAAACCAAGACGATTATTAATAAAATAATCATCATGGCGAGATTTTATATCTGAGGGAATAATAAGAGGAGGTGACGGGATTATGCTGTGTTTTCTAATGATAAGAATAGTTCACGGTATGCGGATACCAGTTCATCCAGCGTCGCCCGGTTCAGGCCGCTTGGGTTAGGCAGCACCCAAACTTCCGTGTCACCGATTTTCAACGCCTGACGTCCCCAGTTCACCTTACTGATGCCAAACGCTTTACTGAATGCCTGTTTGCCTAAAACAGCCAGCGCACGCGGCTGATAGTATTCAATTTTTGCCATCAACGCTGCGCCCCCTTCGCGCAACTCATCGCGAACCAGCTCCGTTGCCTCAACGGTCGGACGTTCCACCAGCATGGTGATCCCGCAATCTGTATCCAGCAAATGCTGTTCTTCTTCAGGCTTAAGTAAACGCCCGGTAAAACCCGCCTGATAGATAACCTTCCAGAAGCGGTTATTGGCATTAGCGAAATGGAAACCATGATGAGCAGTGGATAAGCCGGGATTGATGCCGCAAAACACGACAGAAAGATCCCGGGCGATAATATCTGTAATCATTATTATCCCTTAAGATGTATTTACCTGAGTTATAGGTAAAAACGCAGTGAACACAACAGACTAAAACTGTGCACAAAACGCGCATACAAACCGAAGACATATAGACCTGTAAGCAGAGTTTACCGTATAATCCCGCACCTCGGCCCTTTAGCTCAGTTGGTTAGAGCACGCGACTCATAATCGCTTGGTCGCTGGTTCAAGTCCAGCAAGGGCCACCAAATTAAACAAGGACTTACGCTAAAAACGTGAGTCCTTTGTTTTTTGGGGATATGCCGGGGATATTTTGCACGGGCAATCATGGTGTTTTTGGTTGTTTTGCGTGCAAAGTGGCCTTGCTTATCTCTCCTATTCGCTGAGGCTGTTCAATGAAAACGTATCTCGAATGTTTCAAGGAAGTGCGCCAGCAGTTTATTGAGTCCAATCCGGGCATAGTTAGCCGTATTGAATACGAAGCAAACCAACACGCCCCTAATTTAGGACTATCTGAAAAAGAGTTTTTTGATGATGAAATTGGAAAATCGTTTATCAGCGAACTCGCGAGGCATGGTGGCGATCCAGTTCTCACGGTAATTAGAATGAGTTCGGCTGATGATGAAACTAAAAAGACTCTGCAGGCTGAGCATTACCAAACAATAGCTGACGCTCTTGGGATGCCTCTGAACGAATATCTAATAGAAAACCGTATCATTCTATAGCGGGGCTGGCGCTGGTGGCCGCAATGCGTGAACCCTGCGGCCAATACGTTAAGCACTCCGGCTATGCGTGGAGCTGGTGCCGGGAGCATCATCCACGGCCTTTAACATCTCTTTCCTAAACTCCCCACGTTTTAAGTTCTTCCCGTCGAACCACTCCGCCACCACGTCGCCACGTCGCCACGTCGCCACGTCGCCACGTCGCCATCGTTATAGCCCATGCCCATGAATAGCCAGAATTCACTATCAGCCGCCTTTACTCCGGCAACAGTCATAAGCGGACTTCCACTTTTCAACATCACTACATCGCCAACACTAAACATGGTCACCTCTGTTAGTTAGTATTTTCAGCGCACATTCTGCGCAGGATGCGGAAGTTTTCGGATCCTGATTTACACATTTTTGCGCAGTTCTCTCTGCTACTTTCCCCAGCATTGGCGCTGCTTCCTTTGAATTCTGCGTACTAAATTGCGCAGTGCATTTTTGCGCAGTTCTGCCGCTTTCCGGTTGGCTCGAAATTAGCAAACCAATCGTGATAAATCTATACATCTTGAGAATAGGAAAACTTAGGGAAAGTACGCAAAAACTCAACAAAACTTAATATACAAAAAAGCATTCCCAACTGGATGCGGGCTATTAATAGCCTGAGAAACCGGTATGTTTAACCGCGTTTTTCCCGTCCGTCCATTTCCGTCCATCCAAATTTTGGACGGACTTTGCGTACTTTTTTGCGTACTGTTTTTGCATACCTGCGTACCATTTTTCCGTGCCAATCTGGCGCCAATTATTCTGCAAAACATAGGGGAAGATGTGGGGGTAACTGATAGGCCGCAATGGTGGCAAATGTTGGATAAAACCACCAGCAAACGGTGCCCGGTGGCTGATACTTTGCAGCGTGGATGTTTAGGCCAGATAAGCGAATACCAACAGGAGGATAAACAGGACAACAAACAGTGCCAGCGAGTTACCCAACCATCGCCGCCATCGCCACCCCGCCCCAGTTCCAATAAACGTAAATATCCCCATCACGATTGGTGGCAAAAAAAATAGAACTGAAACCATCGTGATCAACTGAGGCGATCCGCAATGTTCCAAATCACGGCACCCTTTAACGAATAGTTTTAAGGGCTCCATTTTTAGGGATTTGAAAATTACATCACCAATAACGTGATAAATAATCGTCACGCCGAAACCAATAACAATTGAAAGGAATACCGTAATTATGCGTTTCATAAAATATGCCAAAAAAGAATCTCTTTTGCTTTACTGAGATCGGAATAAGTGGGCACCAGCCCCCAAAAGTCTACGGACTCTTTACCCACTGTGAACCTCATGAAATTTGTTGCCGCACCTCTTAAGCCATTATTTGGGAACCGGCTACCGTTCCATAAATCAATATGACCGCCGCTCACACTATCACCAGACTCCCCGTCCCGCGCCCAATAGCCGCCAAAGAAGATGATCCCCGTTCTGCCGCCCACCTTATCTCGCCAGCTTGCGCCGGTAACGTTCTCCGGCTTGGCCGGTAGCCCGGCAAAGGGTTTCAGCGCCAGCCAGCGCGCCATCTCATCAGCGCGAGTGGCGGTGGCCTTACCGCCCAGCAGAATACGCCCAATGCTGCTTTTACCTGCCGCCGGCTTAATGACTTTCTGCGAAAAAGATTTCATTTCAATCCCTACCGCGTGAAGGGTGGCACTCAGACGGATCGCGCACTGGTTTGAATAGTCCGGATTATCATAGGGATTGCCCGTTACATAATTATCCCAAAGTTGCTCAAATCTAATCGGCGTAATTTGAACAATTTTCAGTGAGCCTGGTGTGTCATTTGTGGGTATCGTTTTGCGGCCTGCGCCGCGTATTGGCCTCGCCATGCCTATCCCTTCCCTAAGGCATCGTCGCCCACATGAATATCGTATGAATCTAATCCATTGGTGGCAATGCGGGGTAACCGCCCATCCTCACCAATGGTGCCAGCAAAGTGGCGGCCATCGCGCGCCTCTATGTAATAAGGCAATCCCGCCAGCTCTCGAGCGCGGGTGGTTGACTGAATAGTGATTTGCTCATCATAGCCGCCAGACTCGCCAGCATAATCAATTTGGATGGGATGCTTCGCATGACCCTGCGCAATTAAATCCGCCAGAGTGAGGGTATGAAACATCGCCGTTTTAGAATTAATAAGTTTCGGGGGCGGGGTGCATTTACAAATACACAAATCACCGCTCAAACCTTCCGGCTTTCCTTCATAAGTAGAATTATGCCTCGGTGTAACACACAATAAATAACCTGTTGTCCCACACGCAGGGCATGAAATTTTGTCGCCTTGTACAGCAATGGGTAAACCGTCGTAGCTTGTATTGATAGCACTACAACCGATAATTGATCCGCCCGCAGTAGTCTTATCACCTAAGACCAATACATATCTGTTCATCTAAATCCCTTAAATGAGCTGGCGCCCAGCGCCAGTGGCAAACTGTTATTTCCATGGCGCTGAGTAACCACGAACCAAAAACCCCTCAATCCCCTCCTCAGGTACGTGGATTTCTGCTGCAATGCCGGTATCTGGTGACCACTCAATAACATCGCCGTTCTCAGCTTCACTACCAATGATCGCAGCAGGGAAACCCCGGTAAGCGAACCCATACCCGGCACCGGAGACAATGCAGGAAACCGATCCATCCGGATATACAACTTCATCCCCTACGTGCGCCAGCCGGTGCCTCCCTTCACCAAAGTAAATATGGTCTTCACGCTCTTGTACACGCACCACGCCGCCGCGCTTTGTCCTTGAACCTTCTAAGGCCAATGGATGTACCGATTTAACTTTCTTTGCTTCTTCCATAGAACACATCCTGTGATTCATTGAGCATGAGAAAAAATACTACGCCTTGTAAAAAACGTGCTTACTCTCAGCGATCAAAAACTGCTGATTTTCAGATGATTATTATTAACTTCAATACCTCGGCTAGCCCCATCCGGGCAGGGTACGACCGTGCGTCGAAGTCATGTTAACGAATAGAAAATCAGACTTTCCAACAGCCTTTACAGATCGTTTTCCTTTAATCGATCGTTTTAAGTGATCAAATTCATCTCAATGATGAATTAGCCAATATTATTAAAAATGGGTATCGGATTGAGCTGCAGACCAGCGTGATGCGGTATTTCTGAAGAGGGGTGAAAACTTTTAAATTCGCGGGTGTAAAAATACGATGGAGCAGGCCGTCCGGCGGGCTGCGGGCTGTAGCGATTTGATTCCCTCTCCCTTGCCGTGCTGGTACTGCGGGGTTCATGTCTGGCATGAGGCTATCTCAACGCGGCGGCCGTGACCGCGTCCACCCGAAAACAGGTGCTGCCATTCTCTCCCACTGGCGCTTCTGCGCCGCCAGTGCCTCAGCGGCATCCGTTCGAAAGGTTAAGGCGGCTTGCTCATCCCTTGAGATGATGGCGCTGTATTTTTATGAGGTGAGTCCCCCTGCAAATCTTTTACGATTTGAGGGTCTACCTCCTCTACCTTTTCGGGTGAGCCCTTACAGGACATGGCTTACAGCGGGGTATTTTCTGACTAAAGATCAGATTGGGCAATTACTTGAAAAATGCGGACGAAAAAATAATAATGGCTTCGTTTGCATCGTTAAGTTATGCCTATCAACCGGCGTACGCTGGTCAGAGGCAGAAGAGCTGAATAAAAGCCAGGTCACTAAATATAAAGTCACTTATACCAAAACCAAAGGTCGAAAAAATAGAACTATCCCTATAAGTGAAGCTCTTCACGACTCGTTACCAGAAGTGAAAAAGGCAGGTTATTTAAGAGTTGCTATGATGCATTTCGTTCCGCTCTGGAACGCACTGATATTGAGTTACCCGCCGGTCAACTAACGCATGTACTACGCCATACTTTTGCATCGCACTTTATGATGAATGGCGGTAACATATTGGTGTTGCAAAGAGTACTTGGACATACTGATATTAAAATGACGATGCGTTATGCGCATTTCGCACCAAATCATTTTGATGAAGCTTTGAAATTTAATCCCTTAAGCAACAGTCTATAGGCAATTACGATGAATGAACATTTAAAAGAACCACTGTTAAATTATAAAAATCAGACTAATCCTGGGTATGCTTTATTAATCACTGGTGACTGGGGTTCTGGTAAAACTTACACAATAACAAACTACCTTTCAAAAGATTCCATATATTATATAAGCCTCTATGGTCTATCCTCTGAAATAGATATCCAAGCTAATATTTTCGGTGTGATGAATCCAGAGAAAAAAAAACTTAAATCCATTACTGAGAAATTTAACAGTATCAATATCGGTGCATATGGATTACGTTTAAGTCTAGGACGGTTTGTTTCAGCACTAATGAACTCAAACAGCAATGAACTCGTAAAGAAAGATAAAATTATTGTTTTTGATGACTTAGAAAGGTGCCAACTTGACTTAGATATCACCTTAGGGGTAATAAACAAGTATGTCGAACATCATGAGTGTCGGGTTATTGTTATTTGCAACGATAAAAAAAGCGACCCATTATTTTCTTTATCGAAAGAAAAATTATTTGGGCTAACATTAAAAGTTCTACCAGATATTGAACAGGCATTTGATGAATTTACTAAACTCAAAAAATACGACCCGATTAAAAAAAACCTTAAAGAATTAATCCTAAGTATATTTCTCACTTCTAAAATACAATCTTTACGCATACTCAAACATACAATAAATGACTGTTTACAACTTTATTCAATATTAGAGGATAAACATAAAGAAAATAAACCCTGCATAGCTGAATTATTTTCTTTATTCTTAGCCATTACTTATGAAGTTAGGTCAGGGGGAATCAAAGAAAGTGATTTAATTATCAGAAGTGATCAATTTAAAAATCACCTTTTTAATAAAAAAGCGGCAAAAATTAATATGTTCCCTATGATAGAAACGGACAAAAAAGAGGAGTTACCATCGGAGTCTGACGTAAGAATAAAAAAAGCCATAGATAAGTATGCGCCTATTTTGCTTGGTAGTAATATTATTACTAACGATGACTTAATCAACTCTATCTTTAATGGGAATTTCAATAGAAAGGGAATTTGCGATTCTGTGAACTTATCATCTCATTTTGCTGAGGCAAGAAGCACTCCAAACTGGATAATCGCTTATAATTATTATAACTATGAAAATGACATATTAGAGAAAGCAACTGAAGGCCTTAAGAAAGACTTTGAAAATAGAAGGTTAATTATTCCTGGTGAAATGTTACATCTTTTCCACCTCATGTTCCTGATGTCCTATATAAATGAGATAAATCTATCTTATGAAGACATTGAGAAAAAATGTAAAGAATATATTGATGACATTTACTCTAGAGGTGAAATGGAGCCAACTGAAATTAAATTCGATCCTTATAGAAATAATAGTAATTATAACGGTTATGGTTATTGGACTGAGGATGATTACAAAGAGTATGCGGGGCGAGTTAAAGTTTACTTGAAAAGTGTGCGTCAAAAGTCTTTTAATGATCAGCAACCTGCTATCCAAAATTCACTTATGGAAACTTTACGAAGTGACGTCGTTAGGTTCTCAAAAATTATTGGATATGATAATGGCCAGACAGGCGAATATTACCAAATACCAATTCTTTCGGGAATTCCTGCAGAAGTTTTTGTTAATACATGGCTATTAAACCCAACATCTCAATGGAGACATGTAACCTATTCTTTACAGCATCGTTATGCGAATGATAGGTTAGATCGAGAAATGGTTGACGAGAAAGAATGGTTTAAAGAAGTTGTGAAAATCATAGAGGAACGGGCTGCTACTGAAAAGGGGTTTAAAAATCAAATGTTGAACATGTTGATCCCATCTGAACTTAAGGAACAACTTTTTCAATAAGTACTCTTTGTCGCAAAATTGTCGCACTAAGATAGAGATATTGCCGTATATTGACTGATATTCACATTGCAACCCATTGATATACCGTTAAGACATTGTTTTTCAATGGGTTACATGATTCTCATAATCGCTTGGTCGCTGGTTCAAGTCCAGCAAGGGCCACCAAATTTTAGCTTAAGATTCAAACGATTAAGCCACTTCATACAGAGTGGCTTTTTTGTTGCGTGAATACCTGTCTTCCCCTGACTTTTACACGGATTGAGCCTCTCTCGTCATTGACCCCATACGCCCTGCATATAATAATGATAACCATTAACATTAAAGAATCAGGAATGGATCCAATGACAAGGGCTGGTTTTCGCCGTTTTTCAGGGATGGTTGCGCTGTTGTTATCGCTGCTTGTCGCCACGCAGGCTTTCGCAGAAGGCTGGCCACGGCAAGTTATGACCTCAAAGGGAAGCATCACATTACAACAGCCGCCGCAGCGGATTGTCTCCACCAGCGTCACCGTCACCGGCACATTGCTGGCGATTAATGCGCCGGTTATCGCCAGCGGGGCGACTGCGCCCAATAATCGGGTTTCCGATGCTCAGGGCTTTTTCCGCCAGTGGGGCGATGTCGCGAAACAACGCGGTGTGCAGCGGCTTTATATCGGCGAACCGAATGCTGAAGCCATTGCCGGACAGGCACCGGATCTCATCATTATTGCCGCCACAGGCGGGGATTCCGCACTGAAACTCTATGATCAGCTGTCGGCCATTGCGCCGGTCATGGTGGTCAATTACGACGATAAAAGCTGGCAGGAACTCGCCACCGAATTAGGCCGGGCGACGGGTAAAGAAACCGATGCCGCCAAGGTTATCGCGCAGTTTTCAGCCCGTGAAGACAGTCTGAAAAAAGCGATACATTTGCCACCGCAGCCGGTGTCCGCGCTGGTTTATGGATCAGATGGCAAAAGCGCCAATCTGTGGACGCCCGCGTCACCGCAAGGTCAGTTGCTCCGGCAGTTAGGATTCAGCCTCGCGCCGGTTCCGCTGAATTTAGCCGCCAGTTACAGTCAGGGCAAACGCCATGACATCATCCAGCTTGCCGGTGAGAAAATGCCGGAGGCGATGAACGGCCAGACGCTGCTGTTATTTTCCGCCAGTCAGCCTGATGCACAACGGCTGCTGACCAATCCTTTTCTGGCGAAGTTACCTGCCGTGCAGGCCGGGCGCGTGTATGCCATGGGTGACGACACGTTCAGACTCGATTATTACAGCGCCAGCAACATGCTGAATCAGCTTGAAAAACTGTTCGTAACTCACTGATGTCCCGCTCAATAAAAAATCTCACAGCGCTGTTGGTTGCCTTGTTTTTGCTCTGCCTGATGATGGCGCTGAGTCTGGTGCTGGGCGAGAAATCGCTTGCGTCCGGCACCGTGATGTCAGCGCTTAACGGCCAGTGCACTGGGGCGGACTGCGTGATTGTCACCGATGCCCGTGTGCCGCGCACGCTGGCCGGTTTGCTGGCAGGGATGGCGCTCGGATTATCCGGTGCGCTGATGCAAATCCTCACCCGCAATCCGCTGGCTGATCCCGGTATTCTTGGCGTTAATGCGGGTGCGGCTTTCGCGGTGGTTATCGGTATCGCCTTTTTTGGCGCAACGGATGTCAGCCACTATTTGTGGTTCGCGTTTGCCGGTGCCTTACTGGCAACATTGCTGGTCGCCATGATCGGCGCGCTGGGACGCGGAAAGCTGGATCCGGTACGCTTAACTCTGGCGGGCGTCGCGCTCGGCGCTGTGCTGGAAGGCATGTCTTCGGGGATTTCCCTGCTCAACCCGACCGTCTACGATCAGTTGCGATTCTGGCAGGCTGGCTCGCTGGATATCCGCAATATTACCGTGATTAAAACCATCACACCGCCGGTGACTTTTGCGGTTGCCCTGAGCTTACTGATGGCCCGTTCCCTGAATAATCTGACGATGGGCAACGAACTGGCGACGGCGCTCGGCACCAAAATCGCGACCACGCAGTTGCTGGGATTACTGGCGATTACGTTGTTGTGCGGCAGCGCCACAGCGGCTGTCGGCCCCATCGCCTTTGTCGGCCTGATGGTGCCGCATATGGCGCGCTGGATCTGTCGTGCGGATCCGCGCTGGATGCTGCCGTGGACGCTGGTGTTAACCCCGACGCTGTTGCTGGCAGCCGATATCGCCGGGCGTTTTCTGGTTACCGGAGAATTGCGGGTTTCCGTGGTGGTCGCCTTTATCGGCGCGCCGGTGCTTATTTTCCTGGTACGCCGTCCCGGTGGATTACACAGAGGTTAACCATGAGCCAGACTCTTACAGAACCTCGCCCGCTGAAAAAACCTTTGCTGCTGTCGCGCCCCTTTCTGACCGCCTGCGGACTGGTGTTATGCCTGCTCCTGCTGGCGGTTTACGCGCTGGGTAGCGGAACACTGGCACTGACGCCGTCGCAGGTTGTCAGCGCCCTGCTCGGCGACGGGCCGAAAAACCTGAGCATTATTGTCACGCAATGGCGTCTGCCGCGCGTGGTGATGGCGATGATTCTCGGTGCCGCACTCGGCATCAGCGGCGCGATTTTTCAGTCGCTGCTGCGCAATCCATTGGGAAGTCCGGACGTTATCGGTTTTAACACCGGCGCGTATACCGGCGTTCTGCTGATTATCGTGTTGTTCAATGGCGCTGCGGGCGACCTTCTCCCCGGCGCGATGGCAGGCGGCGTCGTGACCGCACTGGTGGTATACGCCCTGGCATGGCGTCAGGGCATCGAAACGTTCCGCCTGATTATCGTCGGTATCGGCGTACGGGCGCTGCTGATTGCGGTCAATACCTGGCTGATTATTCACGCCTCGCTGGAATCGGCGCTGACGGCTGGCTTGTGGAATGCCGGTTCGCTCAATGGCATCACATGGGAGAAAAGCCTGCCGGCGACCGGGATGATTATCGTCGCCTGCATGCTGGCGCGTTGCTTATCCGCTCCGATGCGGTTGCTCGAAATGGGCGATGATGCCGCCTGTGCGCTGGGCGTACCGGTGACGCGTTCACGTTTATTGCTGATGCTGGCGGGCGTGGCGTTGACCGCCGCGGCCACCGCGCTGGCCGGGCCAATTTCCTTTATTGCGCTGGTGTCACCGCAAATTTCGCGTCGTCTTTGCGCCAGCCAGCAGCACGCTTTATTTTTCGCGGCGCTGACCGGTGCGCTGCTGTTGCTCGCCGCCGATGTCACTGCACAACGGCTGTTCACGCCCTATCAGTTACCCGTGGGCGTGCTGACCGTCAGTCTGGGCGGCATTTATCTGATTGGGTTGCTGATCCGGGAGTCGCGACGCTCATGAATACTGAACACTCTTCCCCTTTGTATGCGAAAGATCTGACGCTGGGCTACGATAAAAAAATCGTCGCCCGCGAACTCTCCGTCTCTATCCCTCAGGGAAAACTCACCGTGATTATCGGGCCGAATGCCTGCGGTAAATCCACATTATTGCGCACGCTCAGCCGCCTGATGCCGCCGCAATCCGGCACGGTATTTCTCGATGGCAAACTGATCGGTGATTACGGCACCAGAGACGTCGCGAAACGTCTGGGTTTACTGCCGCAAAGTTCAACGGCGCCGGGCGATATCAGTGTGTCGGATCTGGTGGCCCGCGGGCGTTACCCGCATCAGAGCCTGTTCAGCCGCTGGACAGCGCAAGATACGCTGGCGGTGAACGACGCCATGCACGCGACGGGAGTATTCGAACTGGCGGAAAGCACGGTGAATTCACTTTCCGGCGGACAGCGCCAGCGGGTGTGGATAGCCATGGTGCTGGCGCAACAAACGCCGTTGTTATTGCTGGATGAACCGACAACCTGGCTGGATATCGCGCATCAGATTGATTTGATGGAACTGATGTGTCGCCTGAATCAGGAAAACGGCCGCACGCTGGTGGTGGTGTTGCACGACCTGAATCAGGCATGTCGTTACGCCGGGCATCTGATTGCCATGCGCGATGGAAAAATACTGGCTGAGGGCGCACCGGCAGACATCGTCACACCGGCACTGATCGAACAGGTTTTCGGGCTACGCTGCGCCATTATCGACTGTCCGGTTTCGCATACACCGTTAATTATCCCGCTGGGTAACGGTTGAATCTCCGGTGCTCCATGGCTCTTCGTTCCACAGGTATTGAAGGCCATCGGCTAATCCGCCGCGCCAGCTCAGCGCATCGTGACCGGCATCGACCACGCGATAATGCACGCTGTTTTTGGTGCGGCTCAGCAGCTCATCCATCTGATTATTCACCTGATAAATCAGTCGTTCATTGCTGCCCGCTTCCATGAAAATTTTCAGATGGCTGGCAGCCCCCAGCCCGTTACTCACCGCACGCAGTAACAAATCCGCCTCGTCAGGATTTTCATCCTGCTGCGATTTATTACGTCGCGGCCACCAGAAAGAACCGGACTGACTGAGTACCAGACCGAAGCACTGCGGCCAGTGCAAACCGGCGTACAACGCTGACAGCCCGCCAAAGCTCTGCCCCGCCACCACTGTTTTGTTCGCATCGCTGCTGTGCGGTGCGAGCGTCGCCACGGCGGGCAATAACTCCTCCTGAACGGCCAGCCAGAAATCTGCATTACAGGTCAGTTCGCGGCTGCGGGTCTGTGTATCGATCACATCAATCAGCACGTAGACGGCCTGCGGCAATGTGCCTTCCTGCGTCAGTTGCATCAGCGGCTGCCAGACCGGCATCTGCTGCGCCCAGAACTGGCCGTCGAGCAACAGCGCCAGCGGGCGCGATGCCGGATCCTGGCTTTCGCCGGTAGTGTAGATCCAGACCTTGCGCCGGTTGCCCAGACGCGCACTGTTCCACTGATAGGTTTGCAGTTTTGCCGGTTTCTGTGGCAACGCGGCACCGTGGAGATCAAACTCCCGCCAGGCAGGCTGCGGCAATGCGTCGGGCATATGCAAAGGCGACAGCGCGTGAGATTTCGCCCCCGGCCACGGCTGATTCGGATTCAGCGGGTCATAAATCGCATGGGCGAACATATCTTTCCACCATTCCCGCGCAGCCAGCATGGCGGTATAGGCATCGGGATCCTGCGGGAACTCTCTGCCGGGCCTGGTGCGCGGGATCAGGCTGTAACTGCCGCGCCAGCCGGAGCGCAGCGTAATACTCAGCGACCAGACATCGGTTCCCGCAAGTCTTTGCAGGCTTTGCGGCGGTAAAGACTGATGGTGATCGGTGATGCCATTGATGTTGATCCACACCCGCTGGAAATCCGATGTCGCCTCACTGCCCTGCGGATCCCGCCAGAAGAACGTCACGTTGCATACATCATCATTCAGCCGTTCGATCAAGGGTGAACCCTGCGCTTTAATGTCTTTCCACCATTCGGCACTTCCCGCCTGAGAGCTTGCTAACATCGCCTGCGCGGTGGGTTTTTCCGGAAACTGCGATTTCATCATGTTTACGCTTTACAGTCTTTTGGCAGTGAGAGAAGGCATAATTTGCAGAATGATTGACCTGCTTCCTGAAAATTATGAATGGGAATCGTATTGATAATTGTTTGCATTTGCAATAGTGTGTTACCGCCCGTAAACGGGACGATAAAAATACACACACAACAGGCCATCCTCCTGTTCACTAAATCTGTTTTGCAGGAACGGATGGATTTCAGGGCAGAATCCACTATGAAAAGCAGGCTACCACACTATTCTCTGGCAACCTTAATCGGGCTGGGATCAGCACTTTCTTTGCCCGTCAGCGCGGCAGAAAGCACCATACCCCGCACAACAGACGCCAGCCAGAACACCGCAGAAACACAGGAAGACACCAGCGACACACTGGTTGTCACCGCCGCACAGCAAAACCTTCAGGCTCCCGGCGTTTCCACCATCACTTCTGATGAAATCCAAAAACGCCCTCCGGCACGCGACATCAACGAACTTATCCGCACCATGCCCGGCGTAAACCTGACCGGTAACTCTACCAGCGGCCAGCGCGGTAATAACCGCCAGATCGACATCCGGGGTATGGGCCCGGAAAATACCTTAATCCTGATCGACGGTAAGCCGGTGAACAGCCGCAACTCAGTGCGTCAGGGCTGGCGCGGTGAGCGTGATACCCGCGGCGACACAAGCTGGGTTCCGCCCGATATGATCGAGCGCATCGAAGTGATCCGCGGCCCGGCGGCGGCGCGTTACGGTAACGGCGCGGCGGGTGGCGTGGTGAACATCATCACTAAAAAAGACACTCAGGAGTGGCACGGTTCCTGGAATACCTATCTGAACGCACCACAACATAAAGACGAAGGCTCGACCAAACGTACCGATTTCAGCCTCTCCGGCCCGCTCAACGATCAGTTCAGTTTCCGCCTGTTCGGTGGCTACAGCAAAACGCAGGCTGACGCGCAGTACATCAACGACGGTCATCAGTCTGAGCGTACCGGCACCTATGCTGACACCGTTCCGGCAGGTCGCGAAGGCGTGATCGATAAGAATATCGACGCCCTGTTGCACTGGGATTTTGCCCGCATGCAGTCACTGGAATTTGAAGTGTCCAACAGCCGTCAGGGCAACCTGTACGCAGGCGACACGCAGAACACCAACACCAGTGATTTGGTGAAAAGCATGTACGGTGAAGAGACTAACCGCATTTACCGCCAGTCCTACTCGGTGACCTACAAAGGCGCATGGGATAACGGTGTGACCACCAACAACTACGTGCAGTACGAAAAAACCCGTAACTCGCGCATGGATGAAGGGCTGGCGGGCGGTACCGAAGGCATCTTCTCTGACGAAGACTTCAACACCATCGCTCTGGGCGACATTCTGGCGCACAGCGAAGTCAGTATTCCGTTTGAGCTGGGCGTGCCGCAAACCGCGACGTTCGGCACTGAATGGAACCAGCAGAAGATGAAAGATCCGTCTTCCAACACGCAGGCTATGCTCGGCGGCGCGATTGCCGGTACCGACAGCACCAACCGCAGCCCCTATTCTCAGGCAGAGATTTTCTCGCTGTTTGCCGAAGATAATATTGAGCTGACCGACAGCACCATGCTGGTGCCGGGTCTGCGTTTCGACCATCACTCCATTGTCGGCAATAACTGGAGCCCGTCGCTGAACCTGTCTCAGGAACTGGGCGACGATTTCACCCTGAAAATGGGTATCGCCCGCGCCTATAAAGCGCCGAGCCTGTATCAGACCAACCCGAACTACGTGCTGTACAGTAAAGGTCAGGGTTGTGCGGCCAGCGGCGGCGGTTGTTATCTGGTGGGGAATAAAGATCTGGATGCGGAAACCAGCGTTAACAAAGAGATCGGGCTGGAATTCCACCGCAACGGTTATCAGGCGGGCGTGACCTATTTCCGCAACGATTATCGCAACAAAATCGAATCCGGTTATCTGCCAACCGGCACGTCCTCCACCGGCACAACTGATGTATATAAATGGGAAAACGTGCCGAAAGCCGTGGTTCAGGGGCTGGAGGGCACGCTGAATATTCCGGTCAGCAGCACCGTTTCCTGGAATAACAACGGCACGTACATGATTGAAAGTAAAAACAAAGAGACCGGCGATTATCTGTCGATCATCCCGGAATTTACCATCAACTCCACGCTGAGCTGGCAGGCGACGGAAGATCTCTCTCTGCAATCTACCCTGACCTGGTATGGCCGTCAGAAGCCGAAGAAATACAACTACAAAGGTGAAGCCGTCACCGGCAGTGAGAAGAATGAAGTCAGCCCGTATTCTGTGGTCGGCATGAGCGGCACCTACACCGCGACCAAAAATGTCAGCGTCACGGCGGGTATTGATAACGTCTTCGACAAACGCCAGTTCCGTGCGGGTAATGCCCAGACCGTGGGTAATGCCACCACCGGCGCCTATATGTACGGCGCAGGCGCGGCAACCTACAACGAACCGGGCCGCACGTTCTACATGAGCCTGAATACGCACTTCTGAGTATGTTGTCCGCATAAACAAAGCCACCTGCAAAGGTGGCTTTGTTGTGTCTGAAACCTGACTTTGGGCTTACAGCACGCCCTGCGCCAGCATGGCATCAGCGACTTTGACGAAGCCGGCGATATTTGCGCCACGGACATACTGCGTCTGCTGGCTTTCGCCGCCGTATTCGACACACGACTGGTGAATATCCAGCATGATGTGACGCAAACGCGCATCCACTTCTTCGGCTTTCCAGCTCAGACGCGCAGCGTTCTGCGCCATTTCAAGACCTGACGTCGCCACGCCACCGGCATTCGCCGCTTTGCCCGGTGCGAACAACACGCCCGCGTCGGTGAACAAGTCGGTCGCTTCAATCGTGGTTGGCATATTCGCGCCTTCGGCCACCGCTTTCACGCCATTGGCGATCAGCACGCGTGCCGCATCCGCATCCAGTTCATTTTGCGTGGCGCAAGGCAGCGCGATATCCACCGGCACGTTCCACGGCTGCTGCCCTTCAAGATACGTCAGTCCGAGTTTTTGCGCGTAATCGGCTACGCGGCCATCGCGGCTGGCTTTGATTTCGGTCAGCAGCGCCAGTTTCTCAGGAGTAAAGCCTGCTTCATCGACGACAGTACCGTTAGAATCTGACGCCGTAATCACCCGTGCACCCAGTGACATGGCTTTTTCAATCGCATATTGCGCGACGTTACCGGAACCAGACACCGCCACGCGCATGCCTTCGAAATCCAGGCCATGGCGTTTAAGCATCGATTCAGTGAAATAGATCAGGCCATAACCTGTGGCTTCCGGACGGATGAGACTGCCACCGAACGACAACCCTTTGCCGGTGAACACGCTGGCAGTGTTGTTGGAGAGTTTTTTCATCATCCCCGCCATATACCCGACTTCACGCCCGCCGACGCCGATATCACCCGCAGGCACATCGGTATCCGGCCCGAGATGACGGTAAAGTTCCAGCATCAGCGCCTGACAGAAACGCATGATCTCGCCTTCGCTTTTGCCTTTCGGATTGAAATCACTGCCGCCCTTCCCGCCGCCCATTGGCAACGTGGTCAGGGCATTTTTAAAGGTCTGCTCAAAACCGAGGAATTTGAGAATCGATAAATTGACCGACGGATGGAAACGCATGCCGCCTTTATACGGGCCGATGGCCGAGCTGAACTGTACACGCCAGCCACGGTTAACCTGCACCTGATTTTTGTCATCCACCCACGCGATACGGAACTGAATGACACGTTCCGGCTCCACCAGACGTTCGAGTAAAGCAGAACGGCGGTATTGCGGATTTTGTTCGAGGAAAGGCCATAGCGTGGTCATAACTTCACGTACGGCCTGGGAGAATTCGACCTGATGCGGGTCGCGTTGCTGAACTGAGGATAAGAACTGTTCGAGGGATTGAATCTGATCCATTAAGGTAAAACTCCGTTTGTAAGTGATGTTGTCTTTTTTATTTACTGCTTATTTTTTGACTATGCATCGACTGACAAGCGGACATCAAGCAATTTATTTCCCAATAAAAACCCTAAGATTTACGACCTTCCAGCTTCAGTAACAACAACTTGTTGTCCAGCCCGCCAGCAAAGCCGGTTAATTTCCCGGAAGCACCAATCACCCGGTGACACGGCGCCACGATAGAAATCGGGTTGCGGCCATTGGCCGCGCCCACGGCACGAACCGCTTTCGGGCGACCGATACGACGGGCGATCTCGCCGTAGCTGCGCGTTTCACCAAACGGAATTTCCAGCAACGCCGCCCAGACTTCTTTCTGGAATTCGGTGCCGGTGAAATCGAGTTCCAGCTCAAAACGGGTACGCTTACCGGCAAAATATTCGTTCAGCTGTTGTTCGGTTTTCAGCAAGATCGGAAACGACGGGTCTTCAATCATATCGCCCAACGGCACGCGCCCGTCGATTTCACATTCCCACAAAATGGCGGTCAGCTTATCGCCTTTCGCCGCCAGTGTGAGTAACCCGACCGGCGATGCCATCCGCTTGAATCTGTTTTCCATCAGTCCCTTCCTCTGCAAGTTTTACGCCCCACACTTTACCGGAAAGGCAGGAACTGACGAAAATTATTTCAGGCCCAACTGTGCGCGAAGTTCCGCTTTCGCCGCGTCGAATTCGGTTTTGAAATCTGGCTGTTCTTCCATTTTTTGCGCGATCAGTGCAGCACCGGTGCGGCTCATCACGGTATCAGAACGGTAATGGAAACCCGCTACCAGACGGTTTTCGGCGTAACCGGCCGCCCGGGTGAACAGCGCGTTGCGTTTTTCCGGCACCATTTCGCCCAGCACCGTCGCCATCAGATAGCCGATAGTAGAATGACCGGAAGGCCATGAGCCGGATTTGGATTTTTTCAGCAGCGGATGAATTTGTTCATCGAGCATATAAGGACGCGGGCGGTTAAAGGCTTTCTTGGCGTAATCGTCCACCACGTCTTCGGTCGCCACAATACGATCAAACAGCGCAGCGGTTTTCGGCAGTTTCGCGGCATCAAAGTCCGGCCCCATCACATCGGCAAAACGCCAGACGTTTTCTTCAGCATCAGCAATCGCCACTTTTTCCTGCTCCGGCGTACGGGTGGCCTGAATTTCCAGCAATTCTTTCAGTTCCGCTTTGGTCTGCGCCGAATCATCCGCCGGTGGAGCGGGCAGATATTTCGTCAGATCCAGTTCCTGGCTGGTGATAAAGGGTTTGGCTTCGTCAGCCGCCTGAACGACAAAAGTGGAACCGAGGGTGAAAAGCAGCAGAGCAACGAGGGACTTACGCACGGGAAAACTCCTGATATTAGTTTGAATATCAGGAGAGTAGAGAACAAGTGTGACGCTTAAATGACAAACATCAGCCGAGCAAACCGAGTTTTCCGGTCAGCTTGCGCACCACTTTCTTTTTACCCGCCAGCGCAATGCCCAGCAGTTGCAGGTTGTCCGTCGGCACAACAGACACCGCTTCGCGAAACGCGGCGTAATCCGTGGTTTGCTGTCCTTCGACCGGAAAAATAATTCCGTCCATTTCGTCATCATGAAGCAGGTGCTGATGAAGGTGCGTGAGCTGTTCGCTGTCGGCAACCAGCACGCTGATGCCAATCGGGATCAGCCCCGGATGCACGCGGTTATCAGCGTCAATCAGCGGCTCGCCCACCAGCGACGGATGGCGTTGCCCGAGCGTCAGGGCCAGAACGGCGGCGGCATTGGCGGCATGTCCGGCGGCAAGTTGCTGGTTGATGACAATCACGCAGCGTTCCGGTGACGAAGGCAGAATGGTTGCAGGCGTATTCATGATGGCAGGCTCCGGTTCAGTTGAAACATGAGCTTAACCCGTCACTTTTTCTCAATCTGGAAGATTTGTGCACAGACGCCGGTAATGTGCTGGCGTGAGCTGATAGGCGCGGCGGAACCAGCGCCCGAGATGGCTCTGATCAGCAAAACCTAAATCAGCCGCCACGTCAGCCGGTGTGCGCCCGAGCGCCAGCCCTTCACGGGCGCGGGTCAGTTTCAGCTGAATAAGATAGGCGTGCGGCGGCAATCCGAATTCAGCTTTAAACGCACGGCTGACCACAAAGCGGCTTTCGCCGGTCGCCGCTGCCAGTTGTTCGAGGCCGATGTCTTCGTGCAAGTGGGCATGCAGATATTCCCGCGCCTGATGCGCCAACCGCGACCAGGGCGCATGCCCCTGAAGTCGCGGCGGCTGCCAGGTGAGATGGCCGCCCAGTGCACAGAGCAAGCCGTCGAGCGCGGTCTGGCGGACAATGCGCAGGTCTTTGCCGTGCAGCGCCTGAAAAGCCCGTGACGTCGCCTGCGCCAGTTGCGGATCCTGCGCTAAGGTATTTTCGAAACTCGGATCACCGGCCGGAGAAAGGGAATCGCGCCGTGCCGCCAGCTCGCGGCTCAGCCATTGCGGATCGATATACAACATGTGATAGGTAAAACCGCCGGGCTGCACCGCATCGCCGTCATGGATTTCGCCCGGTTCGAGCATAAAGACTTTGCCCGGCAGGCTTTGATGTTTCTGGCGGCGACAACTGAACTGCTGCAAACCGTACTGAGTGACACCGACCAGATAACTGTCATGCCAGTGGGGATCGTAAGCATGGCCTTCGAAATGGGCGTGGATCGTCTCGATCCCGCTGTCTTTATCTTTCGATAAATCGACCCAGTTTGCAGACGCCATACATCCCCCGCTGAATGAATTAACAACAGGGTAACAAATAGGCGGAGTGAATAAAACTCGGTGGGTTTAAAACCCCCTCCCGGCCTCCCCCTTCGCAGGGGGAGGAGCTGAAAAAACTGCCAGCTTTTTCTCGGGGGAGGCGCTGAAAAACTTAGTGTTTCACGCTTTCAATAAAGGTTTTACGGGCGGTTTTGGAACCCAGACGTTCGGCTTCGTCCAGCAATTTCAGGGCTTTATCAACGTCCCCTGCTTTCACTGCTTTCTTAATCGCGTCATTGAAGTAGGTTTCTGAATCGCTGAGCATTGGCTCGCTCGGTTTTGCCGGTGCTGCGGCAGGCGCAGGCGCTTGTGTGCTGCCGACGACGACCGGTGCAGCGGCTGCTGGTGCGGAAGACGGGAAGATCTGACCAATCATCACGTTACCGGTTTTCTGCTCGGCAGTGACTTTCAGGCTCAATGTGCCGGTCGGGGTATGACGGGCAATCGGATCCGGGATATCCGGCACCGCGTTACCCACGCCCGCAGCGAAGGCTTTCGCCGGGTTCACCATCTGCGTGGTCTCAGCTAAGTCCTGACGGGTGGTGTACACCAGCAGATAAATTTGTTTCTGACCCAGTGCCGGCGTCAGTTTCAGTGTGCCTTCCAGACGATCGCTCGAGACGATACCTGGTTTCTGATACGGGAAATAGCTGGAAGGGTAAAACGCAGCCGGACGCATCTGCTCATCCAGCACCAGAACATTTGGCGCATACACGGTTTTACCGGTCGCGATACTGGTCAGCGTAATTTCAAGCGAACCCCGGTCAGCAGGTAAAGCGAATGCCCCGACGGCGCCCTGAATCTCACCCTGATTAATTTCAGCGCTGGACGTACCCAGCGTTACATCCTGCGTCACTGGCGGAACCAGCGGCGTCCATGAAAGGTTGCGTAAGGTCTGGCTGGAAATAGCCGGTGCAGTATTCGCATCATTTTGCGCAGCGTTCACCACCGCAGGGGCAGCAGCCAACAGGCTCAGCGACAGACACAGTGACAGCAGATTCTTTTTCATTATTGTTTCCTTTGAAATCACCATGAAGGCTGGCGGTCATCAGCGATAATCCGCCAGCCAGCACATCTTCTTTACTGCGTTTTTTTAAAGCTTACATTGCCATTTTTCCAAACTCTTTCGGGTTGCCGGAAGGCGGCAAGCGTCCAAGTCCCCGGGAGCGTAGACAACTACGTGACCGGGGCGAGGACGCGCAGCCAACGCATCGGCAGCGCGAAGGAGGAAGGAAAAAATTACCACCAGATTTCCATTTGGGCGCCGAAGGTTATTTCGTCGTCATTACCACGGCTGTATGTGGTCGTGCTGGTGTCGTTCATCGCTAAGCCATTGTTTGCGCCGCTGTCAGTGTCGTAGCCCCATTTTTCATCCCAGTTCGCATAAGTGGCAAACACGCGGATGGCCGGACGTGACCAGATGCTGTCGCCCGCCTGCCATTGTTGCGCCAGGGTGACTTTGTACTGGCCGTTTTTGTCGCCGGTACGCTGGGATTTCACGTTGTCGTAACCGACTTCCAGCAAGGTGCTCATGATCGGGGTCCATTTGTACATCGGACGGACACCGACGGTGTACCAGGTGGTGCCGTTGTTGTTATCGCGGTCAACGTCCTGATACATCGCCACGTACATCAGGCTCCAGGTGTCGTTGAAGTCGATAGCACCGTGGTCGAGCACACGCACCATGCTGCCGTTGTTGTTGATGGCAGCACCATTCGAGTGGCCGTTCGCCGCGCCCTGGCCCGGATCCGTCATGGAATCTGCGGCATATTGCAGCACGAATTTGTTATAGCCGTTGTAAATACTTTGCGTATGTTCCGCAGTGACCAGGAAGCCGTCTTTGGTCGCATCGTCAGCCAGTGAATAACCATCACGCGCGTTAGCACGGCCATAATCCACCCCTAACTCCAGCACACCGCCCGGGTTAGTTTGCAGGCCTGCCAGACGCACGTCGAACACGTCGTTGGAGGTAGGCACTTCATTACGCTGGTCAGCGATATAACCGTATGAACCGCCGCTTTCGGTGTTACGGGTGGCGGCCAGAGACAGTTTACCGAAGCCCAGATCGATGTCTTCCAGACCCGCACCAGGACCTGAAATATCCCAGTAGTAGAAGTCGATCATGTGAACGTCATGACGTTGGTAGAAACGCTTACCGGCCCACATAGTCGAACCCGGCAGCCATTCGATCAGGTTCTTACCCTTCACGTTTGCTTCGCGGAAAGCCGGATCGGTTGACTCCCAGTCGTTCTGTTGAGAAACGGAATACGCCACGTTGGTGTCGAAGTAGAAGCTCTTATCCCCTTCTTTCCACACTTCCTGACCCAGTTTCAACTCTGCATACGTCTCACATTCGTTACCGAGACGGTATTTGCTGTCTGCACCTGTCGCTTTGAAACATTGCTGCTCGCCGCCGCTGCCGGTCCAGCCAATACCCGAACGGGCATAACCTGTGAAATCCACCGCCATTGCTTGTGTAGAAAGGATGCCAGCAGCCACTGCCAGCGCCAGGGAAGAACTACGCATTGTGATCATCATTTTCTCCTGTAGGGGATCGCGTGCTTTCAAACACCAGGTTCGGGGTGTAACCGGCGACATGCCGTTCCGTCTTCGCGGAACAGATGGCAGCGGTGTGGCGGCAAACCGATGGCGAATGTTGCACCTTCTTCTACCAGCACCACGTCGTTCTGGCGGTACACCAGGTTCTGACGAATTGCCGGAATTTGGATGTGGATCTGTGTTTCGTTACCCAGTTGCTCGACGACCTGCACTTCGCCGGAAAGCGTCACTTCAGCGACGTCGCTTGGCAGAAGATGTTCAGGGCGGATACCCAGTGACAGGTTGCTGCCGACTTTCACGTCGGTCCCTTCCACCGGCAGCCAGACTTGCTGGCGGTTCGGCAATTCGACCTGTACGCGCGCAGGCTCAGCAGCGGTGACTTTCACCGGCAGGAAATTCATTTTGGGTGAGCCGATAAAACCGGCGACAAAGCGGTTGGCAGGATAGTGATACAACTCGAGCGGCTTACCGACCTGCGCGATATGCCCGGCATCGAGCACCACGATTTTGTCGGCCAGCGTCATCGCTTCGACCTGATCGTGGGTCACGTAAATCATGGTGCGTTTCAGGCGCTTATGCAGGCGTGAAATCTCAATACGCATCTGCACACGCAGCGCAGCATCTAAGTTAGAAAGCGGTTCATCGAGCAGAAAAACCGTCGGCTCGGCAACCAGCGTACGCCCAATCGCCACGCGCTGACGTTGTCCGCCGGAAAGCGCTTTCGGGCGTCTGTCCAGCAAATGCGCCAGTTGCAACACTTCGGAAACCTGATTCACCCGCTGATTGATCTCGGCTTTTTTCGCCCCCGCCAGCTTCAGGCCGAAGGACATGTTTTCTGCCACAGACAGATGCGGATAAAGCGCATAAGACTGGAACACCATGCCGATGCCACGATCGGCGGGCGGCACTTCATTCATGCGTTTATCGCCAATCTTCAATTCACCGGACGTGATGTCTTCCAGGCCTGCAATCATGCGCAGCAGAGTGGATTTACCACAGCCGGACGGCCCGACGAACACCACAAACTCGCCTTCTTCTATTTCCAGGTTGATGTCGCTGGAAATCACGGTGTCGCCAAAGGCTTTGTACACGCTGTTAAGGGAAACGCTCGCCATCCTGAACTCCTGTACTTGCTGCCAGCGAGAAAACTCAATGCAACGAAGAGTGAAGGATTAGCCGGTAACCGTAATCATCCGTAACAAAGTTTTTCATGGGGGAGGAGCAGGGAGGATGACGATTCACCGCAACCGGATGAAAGTTCACAGCAAAAATCAAATTCGTGATCTGAATGGCAAAAAACGAACCATATTTTTGAGTGATGAACCACATAACGCCTGAGAGTGTCGGTGGGATCACATTCTGAGAGGTGGGGGCGTAGAGGGGGGGATGATGAAGCTGTGACAGGTTAAATCCACACTGGCGTCGTACCCTGTCTTTTCCGTCTCAGACGATAAAAAAACCGACTACAAAAGGATTGGATTATGACCCTCAGCATTAAAAAGATTGTTAAACACACACTGGCACTCTCGGCGCTGGCTACGCTGGTGTTGTCATCTTCCGCGTTCGCCAAAATAGAAGAAGGAAAGCTGGTCATCTGGATCAACGGTGACAAGGGCTATAACGGCCTGGCGGAAGTCGGTAAGAAATTTGAAAAAGACACCGGCATTAAAGTCACGGTAGAACATCCGGACAAGCTGGAAGAAAAATACCCGCAAGTGGCAGCCACAGGCGGCGGCCCTGACATCATCTTCTGGGCGCATGACCGTTTTGGCGGCTACGCACAATCCGGTCTGCTGGCTGAAATCAGCCCGGACCAGACCTTCAAAGACAAACTGTTCCCGTTCACCTGGGATGCGGTCACCTTCAACGGCAAGCTGATCGGCTATCCGGTCGCGGTTGAAGCGCTGTCACTGATTTACAATAAAGACATCATTAAAGAAGCGCCAAAAACCTGGGAAGAAATCCCGGCGCTGGACAAAGAGCTGCGCGCCACAGGCAAGAGCGCCATCATGTGGAACCTGCAGGAACCGTACTTCACCTGGCCAATCATCGCCGCTGACGGCGGTTATGCGTTCAAGTATGAAAACGGCAAATACAACATCAAAGACACCGGCGTGAATAACGCAGGTTCACAGGCTGGCCTGCAATTCATCATCGATCTGGTGAAAAACAAACACATCAACGCCGACACCGATTACTCCATCGCTGAAGCCGCCTTTAACAAAGGCCAGACCGCAATGACTATCGACGGTCCGTGGGCGTGGTCAAACCTCGACAAGAGCAAAATCAACTACGGCGTGACGTTGCTGCCAACGTTCCACGGCAAGCCGTCTAAACCGTTCGTCGGCGTGCTGACAGCCGGTATCAACGCCGCCAGCCCGAACAAAGAACTGGCGAAAGAGTTCCTGGAAAACTACCTGATCACCGACGACGGTCTGGCCGTCGTGAATAAGGACAAACCGCTGGGTGCCGTGGCGCTGAAGTCTTATCAGGAGAAACTGGAAAAAGACCCGCGCATTGCTGCCACCATGGCGAACTCGAAGAACGGTGAAATCATGCCAAACATCCCGCAGATGAGCGCCTTCTGGTACGCAGAACGCAGCGCCATCATCAACGCGGTGAATGGCCGTCAGACCGTTCCGCAAGCACTGAAAGATGTAGAAACCCGCATTACCAAATAATGCCTGCGTTTTAGCTCAATGAACGGTACGGAGCCAACCTGCTCCGTACCGCCACTACAAGGATTGTCCCTATGCCAGTAGCCAAAAAAAGGCCGTTCAGCAATGCGCTTAAGTGGCTGATCATCGCCCTGCTCGCCTGCTTTACCGGTTATCTGATCGTGCTGATGTATGCGCAGGGTGAATACCTCTTTGCCGTTCTAACCCTGATCCTCTCCGGTGTCGGCTTATACATTTATGGCAACCGCCGCGCGTATTCGTGGCGCTACGTGTACCCCGGTCTGGCCGGGATGTCGTTATTTGTGTTGTTTCCGCTGATCTGCACCATCGCGATTGCCTTCACTAACTACAGCAGCACCAATCAGCTGACCTTTGAACGTGCGCAGTCCGTTCTCATGGGACGTGAATTCCAGGGCGGCAAGGTGCTGAATTTCGCACTCTTCCCTGCGGGCGATAGATGGCAGCTGGCACTGACGTCGGCGGATAACAGCGAGACGCTGGTTTCCCCGCCTTTTGCTTTCAACGCTTCCGCGCCGCAAACGCTGGACATGCTGCCGCAAACCGCGCCATCGGCTGAAAAAGCCGGGTTGCGGGTAGTGACACAAAACCGTCTGGCCCTCGGTCAGATCTCAGCGAAATTACCCGACGGCGAAACGCTGCGCATGAGTTCCCTGCGCCAGTTCTCCGGCACTCAGCCGCTGTACAAACTCGGTGAAGATAAGAAGCAGCTGACCAATGTGCAAACCGGCACGATTTACCGCCCGAACATGGACACCGGCTTCTATCAGGCAGTGAACGCTCAGGGCGAATGGCAGGCAGAAAAACTCAGCCCCGGCTTTACCGTCGGCATCGGCTGGGGCAACTTCCTTCGCGTGTTACATGACGAAGGGATCCAGAAACCGTTCCTGTCGATTTTCGTCTGGACCGTTGTATTCGCCCTGCTGACCGTGGTGCTCACCGTGGCTGTCGGTATGGTGCTGGCCTGCGTGGTGCAGTGGGAAGAACTGAAAGGGAAAGCGGCGTACCGCATCCTGCTGATCCTGCCCTACGCCGTGCCTGCGTTTATTTCGATTCTTATTTTCAAAGGGTTATTCAACCAGAGTTTTGGTGAGATCAACCTGATGCTCAGCGCGCTGTTTGGCATCAAACCGGCATGGTTCAGCGATCCATGGACGGCCAAAAGCATGATCATCATCGTCAACACCTGGCTCGGTTATCCGTACATGATGATCCTGTGCATGGGCCTGCTGAAAGCGATCCCGGACGATCTTTACGAAGCATCCGCTATGGACGGCGCGACGCCGATGCAGAACTTCTTCCGCATCACGCTGCCGCTTTTGATCAAACCGCTGACGCCACTGATGATCGCCAGCTTCGCGTTTAACTTTAATAACTTCGTGCTGATCCAGTTGCTGACCAACGGCGGGCCGGACATGCTCGGCACCACCACGCCAGCGGGTCATACCGATTTGCTGGTCAGCTACACCTATCGCATCGCCTTTGAAGGCGGCGGCGGGCAGGACTTCGGGCTGGCGGCAGCGATTGCCACGCTAATCTTCCTGCTGGTGGGAGCGCTGGCTGTCGTGAACCTGAAAGCATCACGTATGAAATTCGACTGAGGAGAAACAAACAATGCCTATGGTTAAACCGAAGTCGCAGAAAGTCAGATTGCTGGTCACACACCTGCTGTTGCTGTGCTTTCTGGCGCTGATCCTGTTCCCGTTGCTGATGGTGTTCGCCATCTCGCTGCGTCCGGGTAACTTCGCCACCGGCAGCCTGATCCCGGATCAGGTCTCGTGGGATCACTGGAAACTGGCGCTCGGCATTGCCGTCAACAACAGCGACGGCAGCGTTACGCCACCGCCGTTCCCGGTGATGCTGTGGCTGTGGAATTCGATCAAGATCGCCGTGATCACCGCCGTCGGCATCGTCGCGCTTTCCACCACCTGCGCCTATGCCTTTGCCCGCATGAAATTCCGCGGTAAAAGTTCGCTGCTTAAAGGGATGCTGATTTTTCAGATGTTCCCGGCGGTGCTGTCGCTGGTGGCGCTATACGCCCTGTTCGACCGTCTCGGCATGTACGTGCCGTTCCTCGGGCTGAACACCCACGGCGGCGTGATTTTCGCCTATATGGGCGGCATCGCCCTGCACGTCTGGACGATCAAAGGCTATTTCGAAACCATCGACGGTTCGCTGGAAGAAGCCGCTGCGCTGGACGGCGCCAGCCCGTGGCAGGCATTCCGTCTGGTTCTGCTGCCGCTGTCTGTGCCAATTCTGGCAGTGGTGTTCATTCTGTCGTTCATCGCGGCCATCACCGAAGTGCCGGTGGCGTCGTTACTGCTGCGTGACGTCAACAGCTACACCCTGGCGGTCGGTATGCAGCAATATCTTAACCCGCAAAATTACCTGTGGGGTGATTTCGCGGCGGCAGCCATATTGTCGGCTATCCCGATTACGGCGGTGTTCCTGATTGCTCAACGCTGGCTGGTCGGCGGCTTAACGGCAGGCGGTGTGAAAGGTTAACTGTAAGGCTAATGCGCTTTGTAATACTTGATCAATTCCCTGTGTCTTGGGCGGCTGAATAAGCCGCCTTTTTTTATGCATGGAGGGATCGGGAATAACCAAATAGTCGGTGCAAAGGTATCAGCGAGCTCACAAGAGGCAATGGACTGTATAGCGATCACCAGACCCCCTTAGGATTCATATACAGGCCATCCGATCCCAACGGTTGCCCATAAAAAAGGGGTCCTGCCCTAAGGCAGAACCCCTTTTCACTTCCTTCCTTTCAGCTTCAGCTCACCGATACTTTCCGGCGGCGTTTATCGAGGTCTTTAATCAGCTTATTCACCTGCTCGTCGGCAAACATCTCTTCGAGCGTATGGGAGAGCTTACGGCGCCAGTTCGGATATTCATCGCTGGTACCGGGCACGTTAACCGGTGCGCCCATGTCCAGCCAGTCTTCCGGTTGCAGGCCGAGCAAGGCACAGGCACTGTCAGCAACGTAACGTTGCAGACCACGGTTGAGTATTGGCGTCATTTCCATCAGTGCGGCTTTATGCCCGGTTTTCTTCGGGATGCAGCCGTAATGATGCAGACCATCAAGCAACCCCTGACGTGCGCGGGCGCGGTCGGCGTACAGCTCCTGTAAAACAGCCTCGTCGCGGTACAAACCGAGGGATTTTCCCAGCGCCAGATCGTCGCTTTGCCAGTAGCCGCGCAGCGTCGGCAGGTCGTGCGTGGTAATCGTGGCCATCGCCTGAACCGGATAGGACTGCGGCGCGCGGAAGTTGTTTTCCTCGTCGCGCTCGAAATACAGCACTTTGTAGGAATACACGCCGCTTTCGCGCAGTTTGCTGACGATCTCGACCGGTACGGTGCCCAGATCTTCGCCGATCACCATGCAACGGTGACGCTGGCTTTCCAGGGCTAAAATGGCCAGCAGATCATCCACCGGATATTGCACGTACGCACCTTTATCCGCCGTTTCACCCGCCGGGATCCACCACAGGCGCAGTAACGCCATCACATGATCGATGCGCAACGCGCCGCAACTCGTCATGTTGGAACGCAGAAGATCGATAAAAGGCTGATAGCCGCGCCTCACCATCACATGCGGATCCATCGGGCGCAGATCCCAGTTCTGACCGAGCGGGCCGAGAATATCCGGCGGTGCACCCACTGAAGCTTTCAGGCAATACAGTTCGCCGTCGCCCCAGGTTTCGGATCCGCCTGCCACCACGCCGACCGCCAGATCACGGTAAAGCCCCATCGGCATCTCGTGCCGCTGGCTGGTGTGATAACACTGCGTAAACTGGGTTTCCGCCAGCCATTGCAGCCACAGGTAAAACTCCACGTCCTGCGCATGTTGTTCGCAGAACGCCCGCACGGCCGGGCCACGGGCATCATGATATTTTTCAGGCCAGCGGTTCCAGCCAAGTGCCACATCACTTTCTTTCGCCAGATGCTCGTAAAGCGCATCAAACGCAGCCTGCAGATACAGGCTTTCACCGCCCTGTTTGACGAAGTTGCGCAGGGATTTCACCTGCGGATCCTGCGCCTTACGTCCCTGAAAATGCGCGTAAGCCAGCCGTAATCCTTCTAATTTCAGCGGCATAACGCTGGCGTAATCCACCCAGTCATTGGCGCGCACCGCCTGCAAACGTTGCTGCGTCAGCGGCTGATGCCACCACTGTTGCGCCGCATCGCTCTGCCGGAAATCATCTACCGCGCCGACGTCGATATAAATCACGTTTAGCCAGCGGCGGGATGACGGACTGTAAGGGCTGGCGGCCACCGGATTCGCCGGATACAGCGCGTGGATCGGATTGAGCCCGACAAACGCGCCGCCGCGTTCGGCGACGTTTTTCAGCATCAGATTGAGATCGCCAAAATCACCGATGCCCCAGTTATTTTCCGAGCGCAATGTATAAAGCTGCACGCAGGCGCCCCACAGTTTTTTACCGGCCAGCAGCGCATCCGGTTCGTAACAGCGTTTCGGCGCGACAATGACCCGGCACTCCCACTGTTGCGCATCCTGCGTCAACGTCAGCTGGTGATAACCGGCAGGAATTTTACCCGGGAGTGCCAGCGTCATTTTGCCGCTGATCCGCCCCTTTTGGGTCACGCCGCTTTCCAGTTTCAGAGTCCAGGCATATTCGCCTTCACCGCCGACCGGCAATGCCAGACGGCTGCCGGTGACAAACACTTTGACCGACGGCACCGGCGTGGCAACCGGGCGGCGGCTGCCCGCCACCCAGCCCATCGCCGATAACAGTTCACGCTTGGTCTCGGAAGCGATTGCCTGTTGTTTGCCGTGCGCATTAATAAAACCAGAAGCAATCCCCGCCTCCCTGGCGGCCTGCTCCAGTGCTTTGTTCTCCATGCGGGCTCCTTATCGCTTCGCCTGCCAGATCCGTTGCTGATAATCGCGGATCGAGCGGTCGGAACTGAACATCCCTACGCGGGCCGTGTTGAGGATAGTTTTACGGGTCCACTCGTCCTGGTCGCGATACAACGCGTCGACTTTTTGCTGTGCCGCGCAGTAATCGGCAAAGTCAGCCAGCACCAGATACGGGTCGCCGCCGCCCAGCAAACTGTCGAGCATCAGGCTGAAGGCCTGTTTGTCGCCATTGCTGAAGAAGCCGTTTTCCAGTTCTTTGAGGATCTTATCCAGGTGCTTGTCTTTCTTGCGAATTTTAAGCGGATCGTAGCCCTTCGCCTGCAAGGCTTTGACCTGATCAACGGTGTTACCAAAGATGAAGATATTGTCTTCCCCGACCTCTTCAGCAATCTCAACGTTCGCGCCGTCGAGTGTGCCGACGGTCAGCGCGCCGTTCAGCGCCAGTTTCATGTTGCCGGTGCCGGAAGCTTCTTTACCGGCGGTAGAAATTTGCTCGGAAACATCAGCCGCCGGGATCATCAGTTCAGCCACGGACACGCGGTAATCCGGAATAAACACCACTTTGATGCGGTCACGCACCAGCGGATCGTTATTCACTTTTTCCGCGACTTTGTTGATGGCATAGATGATGTTTTTCGCCAGGTAATAACCCGGTGCCGCTTTCGCGCCGAACAGGAACACACGCGGCACCAGGTCCATTTCCGGGTTATCGCGCAACTGACGGTACAACGACAAAATGTGCAGCAGATTCAGATGCTGGCGTTTGTATTCATGCAGACGTTTGATCTGTACGTCGAAAATGGCATCAGGGTTGAGGGTCAGCCCCATCACCTGTTTCACGTAATGCGCCAGTTTGATTTTGTTCTCACGCTTAATGGCCTGATAACGCTGACGGAATTTTTTATTATCCGCAGAACTTTCCAGCCCTTTCAGCGCGTCCAGGTCATTCACCCATTCGGTTTTCAGGGTGTCATCAATCAGCGATGACAGCGCCGGGTTACACTGTTTCAGCCAGCGGCGCGGTGTGATGCCGTTGGTCACGTTGTGGAATTTATTCGGCCATAACAGGTGATATTCCGGGAACAGGTCTTTGACCACCAGTTCGGAATGCAACGCCGCCACGCCGTTCACCGCAAAACCACTGACCACGCACAGATTTGCCATCCGCACTTGTTTGTTCTGATGGACAGACAGTTTTTCCCAGACGGCTTTGTCACCCGGCCACTGTTTTTCGACCACTTTTTTGAAGCGGGCGTTGATGGCTTTGATCAGCGAGAAATGGCGCGGCAGCAGGCTGCGCACCAGTTTTTCATCCCAGCACTCCAGCGCTTCCGGCATCAGCGTGTGGTTGGTGTACGCGAACGTCTGGCGGGTGATCGCCCAGGCGGCGTCCCATTCAAGCTGGTGTTCGTCGAGCAAAATACGCAACAGCTCAGGAATGGCAATGGTCGGGTGCGTGTCATTGAGCTGGATGACTTCAAATTTCGGTAAATCCTCAATTTTACGGCCAAGGAAGTGATGGCGGCGCAGGATATCGGCCACCGAGCAGGCGCACTGGAAATACTGCTGCATCAGGCGCAGGCGTTTACCAGCGTCGTGATTGTCATTCGGATACAGCACTTTGGTGAGTTTGGCCGCATCAATGCCTTTTTGCTCGGCTTTAAGAAATTCACCGTCATTGAACAGCGTCAGATCGAACGGATGCACGTCAGTGGCCTGCCACAGACGCAGCGGCTGGGTAACGCCATTTTTGTACCCGACCACCGGCAGATCCCAGGCTTCACCGCGCAGGGTAAACGCCGGATGCCACTGTTCAGCGCCCTTTTCGTTTTTTGTCAGTTTGCCACCAAACGCCACATCGACGGACAGTGAGCTGTTGTGGCTGAACCACGGATAGCATTCGCGATGCCAGTTATCCGGCGCTTCCTGTTGTTTGCCTTCGCTGAACGACTGGCGGAAAAGACCGTACTGATAGTTCAGACCGTAGCCGGTGGCCGGTTGCCCGACGGTCGCCATGGAATCGAGGAAACAGGCAGCCAGACGGCCTAATCCGCCATTGCCCAGCGCCGGATCGGTTTCCTGCTCCAGTACGTCGGCCAGCTCGACACCCTGCTCTTTCAGCGCCTGACTGACCGTGTCGTACCAGCCGAGATTGATCAGATTATTCGCGGTCAGGCGCCCGATCAGGAATTCCATCGAAATATAGTTAACGTGCCGTTGCGGCTGTTTCGCCGCCGCCGGTGCCGGTTGCGCGCTCAGTTGTTCAGATAATGCGGCACTGGTGGCCTGCCACCACTGGTGCGGTGTCATATCCTGTGCCTGCTGCAAACCGAACCCTTGCCACTGGCGTTTCAGCGCGGCTAAAAACTGCGTCTTATCTAAAGTCACCTGCATCACATGCCTCTTTATCCGGAAATTTGTAGGGAAAGTCTGGTGTTGATTATCACTATGCTGACGCGTATGTCGGTGAGCGGCATCCTCCCGTAAAAGATTAGGCAGGGAGGAGAAACGGGGCGTAGCCGGAGGAGACGGAGGTTCAGGGCAGATGCCTGAAAATTTGTATTAAGAAGTGTGATGCAGAGCAACTTAACGGCATGTAAAAACGTAACATTCTTGCAATCAATGTTTCAAAGGAGGACTTTAGAAAAAGTGATTAATTACACGCTGTGAAATAAATAACGCCCCTCTGTCCTTCTGTCAAAAGAATCGAAAAAAATGCTGATCCCTTCAAAATTGAGCCGCCCGGTGCGGCAGCAAAATACAGTGGTTCGGGAACGTCTGCTGACGAAGCTCTCGACTGCGCCAAATTATCGTCTGACCCTGGTCGCCAGTCCGGCGGGTTATGGGAAAACGACGCTGGTGGCGCACTGGGCTGCAGGTAAAAGCGATCTGGGCTGGTATTCTCTTGATGAAAGCGACAATCAGCCGGAGCGCTTTGCCAGCTATCTGATTGCTGCTGTACAGCAGGCCTGCGGCGGGCATTGCATCAAAAGCGAAGCGCTGAGTCTCAAGCATCAGTACGCCAGTTTACCTGCGCTGTTTGCCCAGCTTTTTGTGGAGCTTTCCGACTGGCACAGCCCGCTGCTGCTGGTGATCGACGATTACCATCTGATTTCTAATGACGCCATTCATGAAGGGATGCGTTTTTTCCTGCGCCATCAGCCGGAAAACCTGTCACTGGTGGTGCTTTCACGCACCCTGCCACCGCTGGGCATCGCCAATATGCGTGTGCGGGATCAACTGCTGGAACTCAACGCCACGCATCTGGCCTTTACGCATCCGGAAACACAGCAATTTTTCGACAACCGGCTGAAAGACCCGATTGATCAGGCAGACAGCAGCCGGCTGTGCGACGAAGTCGCGGGCTGGGCCACCGCCTTGCAACTGATTGCGTTATCGGCGCGGCAGTCTTCTCACCCTTCACAGCATTCGACGCAGCAGTCCGCACGCAAACTGGCCGGGCTGAATGCCAGCCATCTTTCTGAATATCTGGTGGATGAAGTGCTGGATCGCGTTGATGCCCCGACGCGTGATTTTCTCCTGCGCTGCTCGCTGTTGCGCTCAATGAACGATGCGCTGATTGTGCGCCTGACCGGCAGCGAAAATGGTCAGCAACGGCTGGAAGAACTGGAACGTCAGGGATTATTCATCAACCGTATGGATGACAGCGGCGAATGGTTTAACTTCCACCCGCTGTTTGCCACATTCCTGCGTCAGCGTTGTCAGTGGGAACTGGCATCTGAGCTGCCTGCCATTCATCGCGCTGCCGCCGAAGGCTGGCTAGCACAAGGTTTTCCGGCCGAAGCCATTCATCATGCGCTGGGTGCCGAAGACACCAATCTGCTGCGCGATATTCTGCTGCAACATGCCTGGGCCCTGTTTAATCAAAGCGAGCTGGCGTTGCTGGAAGAATGTCTTGCCGCTCTGCCTTATGACCGGCTGATTCAGAATCCTAAACTGGTGTTGTTGCAGGCATGGCTCGCACAAAGTCAGCACCGTTATGCTGAAGTCGAGGTGTTGCTGGCCCGCGCTGAAAGCGAAATGAAACAGCATAATATTGTGATGGAACAGGCACTGGCGGCCGAGTTTGATGCCCTGCGGGCACAGGTGGCTATCAACGACGGACGTCAGGATGAGGCGGAAAAACTGGCCACTGAGGCGCTGCGCTATCTGCCTTATGAAAGCTATTACAGCCGCATTGTGGCCACGTCCGTGACCGGTGAAATCCAGCACTGCAAAGGGGATCTCACCCGCGCACTGCCGCTGATGCAGCAGACCGAGCAAATCGCCCGCCGTTATGAAGCCTATCACTACGCCTTATGGGCGCTGCTGCAACAGAGTGAAATTCTGATTGCTCAGGGCTTTTTGCAGGCCGCGTTTGAGATGCAGGATCGCGCTTTTGAACTGGTGCGCGAACAGCATCTTGAACAGTTGCCGATGCACGAATTTTTATTGCGTTTACGTTCCCAGCTGCTGTGGTCATGGTCGCGGCTCGATGATGCAGAAGAAGCTGCGCGTGAAGGGCTTAATGTGCTGAGCAATTTCCAGCCACAACAGCAGTTGCAATGCCTGGCAATGCTGGCGAAATGTTCGCTGGCACGCGGTCAGCTCGACAACGCCCATCACCATTTACAGCGCTGTGAAGCGTTGCTGAAAACCGGTCAGTATCACATTGACTGGCTGACCAATACCGATAAGCCGCGGGTGATTTACTGGCAGATGATTGGCGATAAAAACGCTGCACGCCAGTGGCTGCAACAGGCGCGTAAACCGGACATGGCAGATAACCATTTCCAGCAAGGCCAGTGGCGAAATATTGCCCGCGTACAGATTTTGCTGGAACAGTTTGATGAAGCTGAAGTGGTGCTCGATGAACTGAATCAGAATGCCCGGCAGCTGCGCCTGACCAGCGATCTGAACCGCAATTTGCTGCTGAGTAACTTACTTTACTGGCAAACCGGGCGCAAAAGTGACGCCCAAAAAGCATTGATCGAAGCGCTGGCGCTGGCGAACCGTACCGGTTTTGTCAGTCATTTTGTCATCGAAGGGGAAATGATGGCGCAACAACTGCGCCAGTTGATCCAGCTTAATCTGCTACCGGAACTGGAACAGCGCCGCGCCCAGCAGATTTTGCGCGAAATTAACCAGCATCACCGTCATAAGTTTGCGCATTTCGACGAAGGCTTTGTGAACAAACTGCTGACCCATCCGCAAGTGCCGGAGCTAATCCGTACCAGTCCGCTGACGCAGCGCGAGTGGCAGGTTCTGGGGCTGATTTACTCCGGCTACAGTAATGACCAGATTGCCGGTGAGCTGGACGTTGCATCAACGACCATCAAAACGCATATCCGTAATCTGTATCAGAAGCTGGGGGTTGCGCACCGGCAGGAAGCGGTGCAGCAGGCTCAGCACCTGTTACAAGTGATGGGTTACGGCGCGTAATTATCTCTTCAAAATACATCACGATTTCTCCGCTTTTCATAACACATCGTCAAAATAAGTTGATGTGTTATGCCTATTTTTTATTAGCGAACATTTTTTACTCAAAAATAAAATCCAGTGATATAATGTGACCGTCGTCACATAATTGTAATTCACCATTTCTTCTGTAAAGCCCATTGCCCGCCCGTCGTAGCAGCCTTCCGGCTGATTTTGGCTTCGTGCAAGTGGCTGTAGTAAGTAAGGATTTTATAGATGGGTACATTAACTGCCGGGATTTTAATGATGCGCTGGGAATTGCTGAGCGCTTTTTTGATGTTCTGCACCAGTCAGCTTAATATTGTTTGTCGCCAGTCCAGCCGCAATACCATGGCATTCGTTTGCAGTGGTATCGGCCTCACCGTGACCTGTTTCTTTGTCATGAGCCTGATGGGCATGAGCTACAACGCCGTTGCCGTCGCGCAATTCTGGGCAAACACCAAAGACGTTTTCTTTGATGTCATGAGCAAAACCCCGACCGATATGTCTTACTACTATTAATCCGATTTCCTTAGCGGATATTCCAGATTATTAAAGGGCAGAACCGCATGTTCTGCCCTTTTTGTTATCCCGCGCTTTCCCCCCGTGTTACTTCTGATGATTATTTGTTCAGCCGGATGTCATGTAATCCTAAATATAAAAATTTGCGTGACGCATCGAATGTCTTTTTGTATCTATCATTCTGATTACCTGTAAATTGCGGGATGTACCGAAAGGTAAAAAGATATTGTGCTGGCGTCTAAACTATTCATTGCTAATAGTTGAAGGGACGTATTAGATTCTCACTCTATACTTTTCTTAGAATGATCATTGCTTTGTTTGCTTCAGGCTGCTGAATTTTCTCTGATTTGGCTCCCCTGCTTATGGTTGAAGGAATTCCGATGAATACGCATCACATGCTTGGCGCGTTAGTGTTACTGGTAAGTTCTGCTTCTTCTCTCGCCGTTGAAACAACGGGCATTCCTCAGGATCAGGTGAAAGAGCGCAACGCGTTCATTGCCGATTTGATGAAAAAAATGACCCTTGATGAAAAAATCGGTCAGCTGAATCTGGTCACTGTGGGGCCTGAGTACCAAAAAGAAGCCATCATGGCTGACATCCGCGCCGGTAAAGTCGGTGGCGTGTTTAACACGGTAACTAAGCCCGATATCCGCCGTATGCAGGATCAGGTGCAGTACAGCCGCCTGAAAATTCCTCCGTTTTATGCCTATGACGTGGTGCATGGGCAGCGCACGATTTTCCCTATCAGCCTCGGTCTGGCGGCGAGCTGGGATATGCAGGCGGTGGCGACCAGCGCACGTATTTCAGCCCAGGAAACGGCAGCCGATGGCCTGAACATGACGTTCTCACCGATGGTCGATATCACCCGTGATCCGCGCTGGGGCCGTGTTTCTGAAGGTTTCGGCGAAGATACCTATCTGACCTCGCGCCTCGCGCATGAAATGGTTACCGGTTATCAGGGCAAAGATCCGTCTGCCCCTGACGCCGTCATGGCAAACGTCAAACACTATGCGTTGTACGGTGCTGTCGAAGGCGGCCGCGAATACAACACTGTGGACATGAGCCTGACCCGCATGTTCAACGATTACATGCCACCTTATAAAGCGGCAGTCGATGCGGGTGCCGGCGGTGTGATGGTGGCACTGAACAGCGTTAACGGTATTCCTGCCACCTCGAATACCTGGCTGCTGAAAGATATTCTGCGCGATGACTGGCAGTTCAAGGGCCTGACTGTCAGCGACCACGGCGCCATTGGCGGGCTGGTCAAACATGGCGTAGCCGAAGACGATCGTCAGGCGGCCGCGATGGCGCTGAAAGCCGGTGTCGATATGGACATGGCTGACAATATGTACGGTAAGTACCTGAAAGGGTTACTTGCCGACGGCATGGTGAGCCAGAAAGACATTGACCGCGCCGTTCGCGATGTTCTGGCCGCGAAATGGGATATGGGGCTGTTTGTTGATGAATATCGTCATTTAGGCCCGCAGTCGAGCGATCCGGCTGACACCAACGCCGAAAGCCGTCTGCATCGCCAGGAGGCGCGCGAAGTGGCACGGACCTCGCTGGTGCTGTTGAAAAATAACAATCAAACGTTACCGTTAAACAAAAAAGGTACGATTGCCGTCGTTGGCGCGCTGGCTGACAGCAAGCGTGATGTGATGGGCAGTTGGTCGGCAGCCGGTAAGGCAGCGCAGGCAGTCACTGTGTTGCAGGGGATGAAAGATGTGCTCGGTGATAAAGGCACTATCCTCTATGCCCGCGGTGCCAACGTCACCAACGATCAGGCTCTGGTCGATTTCCTGAACTCTTACGAGAAACAGGTGATCAACGATCCACGCAAACCGCAGGATATGATCGACGAAGCGGTGAAAACAGCAGAAAAAGCTGACGTTGTGGTCGCCGTAGTCGGCGAAGCACAAGGCATGGCGCACGAAGCGTCCAGCCGTTCCGAAATTAACATTCCGCAAAGCCAGCGTGACCTGCTCAAGGCATTGAAAGCCACCGGTAAACCGCTGGTTGTCGTGTTAATGAATGGCCGTCCGCTGACCCTGTCGTGGGAAAACGAAATTTCTGATGCCATGCTGGAAACCTGGTTCAGCGGCACCGAAGGCGGACATGCGATTGCCGACGTTCTGTTTGGAGACTACAATCCATCAGGCAAACTGCCGATGACCTTCCCACGCTCAGTCGGGCAAATTCCTTTGTACAATAGCGTGCTCAATACCGGCCGTCCGTTTAATCCTCAGCATCCAGATAAATACACCACCCGTTATTTTGATATCACCAACGGCCCGCTGTTCCCGTTCGGTTATGGCCTGAGCTACACCAGCTTCGGTGTGTCTGACGTGAGTTTGTCATCCACCACGATGGATGCCGGACACCCGCTCACCGCCAGCGTGACGGTGAAAAACACCGGCAAAGTCAGCGGTGCGACGATCGTCCAGATGTACCTGCAGGATGTCACGGCATCGATCAGTCGTCCGGTTAAAGAGTTGAAGAATTTTGAGAAAATCAACCTGCAGCCGGGCGAAGAGAAAGTTGTTACCTTTACGATCAGCGAAAAAGATTTACGCTTCTACAACGATAAATTGAAATGGGCTTCAGAGCCTGGAAAGTTCAATGTATTCGTGGGGTTAGATTCTCAGGATGTGAAACAAACCAGTTTCCTGCTGAAATAACTTTCCGGGCCTGACATCAGGCCCGGAAGAGAATCAAAAACCTTCTCTCTCAGGCGGTATTCCGGTAACGGAGACCGCCTGTTCTGAGCAGTAATTTCTGTCCGGTAACTGGATATATAACTGGCAGTGGCTAACCTTAAATTCAATGTGTTACGCCATTCCGCCCCTGTCCGTTTTTTTACGGAACGTGGCGAATGTGCTGAACAGAGTAAGCTCCGTCTGTGCTGACTGTCGCCCGTCGCCACACTGGCGGCGTATAGCGTTCTTTGCGGAGAAACATTCATGGTCGACTCTCAAGATGCTTCCCTCCTGTACCTGCACTTTGGTACACCACGCCCATATTGGCGACTGGGTTCAGACAGCAATGCCCTGGAGTTATCCGCAGAGAAAGGCGTCGTCAATATTGCTATCTCTCTGACGCAGTGGCAGGCAGGGAAAATAAGGCAACTCACCGGGATCACCTCGAGTTTTACCCTGGATATCACGCTATTCGGATCCCCTGCGCGTTTGTATCTTGTCGGGCGAAAAATCGACAGTAAAGCCTGGGCCGGTACGGCATCCGCCTATCAGGACACTGAGTCTGTCGCCCATGACCTGGAAGTCGGTCTGACCTTTGCTGAGCAGGTGGTTTCTGAAGCCAACTCCGTGATCGTGATTATCGATCAGGAAGGCAAAATCCATCGTTTTAACCGTCTGAGCGAGGAATATACCGGCCTGCGCGAAGAAGATGTTATCGGACGCAGCGCCTATGACCTTTTTATGTCGATGGAAGAAGGCCTGGCCTCACGTCAGAATATCAATGGTTTTTTCCAGCATCAGCAATCTTATGAAGTGGAACGCTGGATCAACACCGTCAAAGGCCAGCGCCTGTTCCTGTTTCGCAATAAATTCGTCCACAGCGGCAGCGGCAAACAGCAAAAATATCTGATTTGCTCCGGCTCTGACATCACTGACGAACGCAAGGCGCAGGAGCGTTTGCGCGTGCTGGCAAATACTGATCTGGTCACCGGTTTCGCTAACCGTAATGCCTTGCAGGAGTCCCTTGCCCGAGCACTTATCGAGCGTGGTGAAAACAACGTCGGGCTGATTTATCTGGATCTGGATAACTTCAAAAAAGTTAACGACGCCTACGGACATATGTTTGGTGATCACCTGCTGCGCGCGGTGTCTGATGCCATTCAGGATTGCCTGTCGCCCAACGATAAACTGGCGCGGCTCGGCGGGGATGAATTCATTATTCTCAGCACGCATGCTGAAATAAAAGCGCTGGAAGCGCTGAGTCAGCGCGTTTTGCGCAGGCTCAGTTTGCCATTCCGCATCGGGCTGATTGAAGTGTATACCGGCTGTTCAGCCGGTATCGCGATTTGCCCGGAACACGGTACCGACGGCGATATACTGTTGCAAAACGCCGATACTGCCATGTATGCAGCCAAGGAAAAGGGCAAAAATGTACACTGTGTTTTCTCACCAGAGATGAATGAGAAAGCCTCTGAATACATGTGGTTAGATACACATTTACGCAAAGCCTTGTCTGAGAAAGATCAGCTGGTCTTACACTATCAGCCGAAAGTATCGCTTTACGGTACCGTGCAAAGCGTGGAGGCACTGCTGCGCTGGAATTCTCCGGAACGCGGTCTGATCCAACCTCAGAGCTTTATTCCCTATGCCGAAGAATCCGGTCTCATCACGCCAGTCGGTAAATGGGTGATCGAAACCGCCACCCGTCAGGCGACGGAATGGCAGAAAAAAGGGCTGAATTTGCGGGTGGCGGTAAACCTCTCCGGACGACAGCTTAACAATAGTTCATTCATCACGACGTTGTCGGATGCCATGAAAAATGCCGGCATGAAAGGCTGCCTGCTGGATTTCGAACTGACAGAAAGTTGCCTGGTGGAAGACGAAGGTGCAGCGATCACCATGATTAACCAGTTGCATAAACTGGGCGCACAGGTACATCTGGATGATTTCGGCACCGGTTATTCTTCACTGTCACAACTGGCGAGAATCCCCCTCGACTGCATCAAGCTGGATCAAAGCTTTATTCGTGGAATCAATGATAATCCGGTGTCTCAGGCACTGGTACGGGCGATTGTGGCGGTGGCCAAAACGCTGCAACTGACAGTGGTCGCGGAAGGTGTGGAAACGGCGGAAGAAGAGAAGCTGATTGACGAAATCGGTGTGGACAGCAAACAGGGATTTTTATATGCCAAGCCAATGCCAGCAAATGAACTGGAGCACTGGCTTGAGGAAAAAATGATTGCTTCACCCAATGTTTTTAAACATAAAGCAAAACAGAAATAGCGCCAGTGACGGGCTGCTTCTGCCTGCTGCTAGCCGGTTTTACGCAATGACGCCGTATGCCGGTTTTGCAGCATGACCAGACGCTCCATATAACTCAGGTCTTTCTCCTCCAGCGTAAACGCTGCATCCACCCAATCCTCCGTAATATCCATCAGTTCTGAACGTGATAATTGCAGCACACGCTGACGTGCGCGGATCATCGCCCGGATGCCGTTGAGCTTTGGTCGCAAAACATCCATGAACGTTCGCGTGGCGGTGAATGCTTCCCCCGGCTGGAATAACACGTCCACCAGCCCGCGGCTTTCAAACCATTCGGCGGTATGCGACTCCCCGGTGGAAATCAGTTCCTCCGCCAGCTTCATCCCCGCTTTGCGTGATACCAGCGAATAACCGCCCATTCCCGGGAAAAGGTTAAATGCGATTTCAGGGAACCCCATCCGGGCGGTGTTCTGCGCCAGCACGTAATGGTGTGCCAGTGCGGCTTCAAAGCCGCCGCCCAGTGCCGTGCCTTCTATCATCGATAAACTGATCGCGCCTACGTCAAAACCACGCGCGGCAGCGTGAACGCAATCCACGCAGGCTCTGGCGTAAGCACGTAACGCTTCGCGTTTATTATTGACGATGGAATCAACAAAGAAGCTCAGATCACCGCCGACATTATACATATTGGGCACCAAAGAGCCGGTGACCCAAAAATCAAAACGCAGACCGGATGCCTTCGCGGCATACATCAGCGTCATAATGTCTTCGATAAGCTCCTGATTAAAACAGGGACGTGGATAAGACCTGAGCATCATCCACATGACGTTACGACCCTCTTCATAATAGGCTGCAATCTGGGACAAATGCCCGGCTTCGGTGAACGGGCGGCAGGCTGTATGGTCAATAAGATTCATAGTATATATCCAGGTTAGAATTGAATTTTTAGGGTGAAGCAACCCCAGCCTAGTCCAGCTCTAACCCGAACTGAATCGATTCGATATGGTTTTCTAAAAATAATCCTAACGACCACAATCTCTGAAAAAAATGTTAAAAATAAACAACCTGCAATAAGACCATTGTGTGTAAAAACAAAGAAATAGGTATTTCATCTGCTATCTTGTGCTGTTTTCCGGCGACAAAAGTCACCTCTGCCAATTAATAAACCGCGAGTAATAAGAAGCGTAATAGTTAATTAACGCTCAGCGAATTCCTCAGAGTGATACATATCACAGTCATTACACACTGACTTTCCAATTGTTCTGCCAGCAGCTAAATTGAATTCATCTCCTCCGACCACTTAAGAGAATTCCATGACTGAACGCGCTTCGCTTTTTTATCCGCACCTGCTGGCGCCGCTGGATTTAGGTTTTACCCAACTGAAAAATCGCGTGCTGATGGGTTCCATGCACACCGGGCTGGAAGAACGGGAGGACGGGCCGGAACGTCTGGCGGCCTTTTATGCAGAACGTGCCGCCGCAGGCGTCGGGCTGATTGTCACCGGCGGCATTTCCCCTAACGCGCAGGGCGTGGTTTATCAGGGCGGTTCAATTCTCGCTGAACAGGAACACATCACGCATCACCGCGTGGTGACTGACGCGGTGCATGCCGCTGGCGGCAAAATTGCCCTGCAGATCCTTCACGCCGGACGTTACAGTTATCAGCCCCACCCCGTCGCGCCTTCAGCGCTTCAGGCGCCGATCAACCGCTTTACACCTCACGCCCTCAGCGAGGCAGAAATCGACTCCACACTGGCGGATTTCGCCCGCTGCGCGCAGCTTGCCAAAGAGTCGGGTTATGACGGCGTGGAAATCATGGGCTCCGAAGGCTATCTGATAAACCAGTTCCTCACCGCGCGCACCAATCAGCGCACGGACAACTGGGGCGGTTCTGCCGATAACCGCATGCGGTTTGCCACCGAAGCCGTGCGCCGCGTGCGCGAAACCTGTGGCCGGGAATTCATCATCATTTATCGCTTATCCATGCTGGATCTGGTCGAAGAAGGCTCGGACTGGAATGAAGTCGAAATGCTGGCGCAGCGCATCGAACAGGCAGGCGCGAGCATTATCAACACCGGTATTGGCTGGCATGAAGCGCGCATTCCGACCATAGCCACCATGGTGCCCCGCGCGGCGTTCATCTGGGTGACGCAAAAACTGATGGGCAAAGTGGGGATTCCGCTGATTACCACTAACCGCATTAACGACCCTGACGTGGCGGAGAAAATTCTCGCCGAAGGTTGTGCGGATATGGTGTCGATGGCACGCCCGTTTCTTGCCGATCCTGCGTTTGTCGAAAAAGCCGCGCAGGGACGTGCTGATGAAATCAACACCTGCATCGGCTGTAATCAGGCCTGTCTGGATCAGATATTCGCCGGTGAAGTCACTTCCTGTCTGGTCAATCCGCGCGCCTGCCGTGAAACGCAGTTACCGGTTACCCGTGCGGAAATCACCAAACATCTGGCCGTTGTCGGCTCGGGGCCAGCCGGGCTGGCGTTTGCCACTACCGCCGCCAGCCGCGGGCATCACGTCACATTATTTGATGCACACAATGAAATCGGCGGGCAATTTAATGTCGCCAAACAGATCCCCGGCAAAGAAGAGTTTTATCAGACGCTGCGTTACTACTCGCGCCAGCTGACATTACTGGGCGTAACGCTGCGCCTGGGCGAAACCGTCAGCGCCAGCCAGTTAACGGGTTATGACGAAGTGATCCTCGCCTGTGGTATTTCACCGCGCCTGCCGGATATTGCGGGCATTGATCATCCGATCGTGCTGACCTATCTCGACGTACTGCGGGATAAAAAACCGGTCGGACAGCGCGTCGCCATTATTGGCGCGGGCGGCATTGGTTTTGATACCGCCGAATACCTGATCCACACCGGCCCGTCATCGAGCCTCAGCACTCAGGCTTTCAGCCACGAATGGGGGATCGACCAGAGCCTAACGCACCGTGGCGGTCTGGCACCACTTGGGCCACAGCCCGAACCTGCCGCGCGGGATATCGTTCTGCTGCAACGCAAAACCACCAAAGTCGGCGCAGGATTGGGGAAAACCACTGGCTGGATCCACCGCACCAGCCTGTTGCAGCGTGGCGTGAAAATGCAAAGTGGTGTCAGCTATGAACGCATCGACGACGCGGGGCTGCACCTGATCATGAACGGTGAACCGGTATGTCTGGAAGTGGATAACGTGATTATCTGCGCCGGACAGGAACCGCAGCGCGCGCTGTATCAGCCGTTACAGGAGGCCGGAAAAATCGTACACCTGATTGGCGGTGCCGACGTCGCCGTCGAACTCGATGCGCGTCGCGCTATCGATCAGGGCACACGGCTGGCACTGAAAATTTAGAAAACTATTTCAGAAACCGACAGACGAAAAAAAAGCCGCGATAAGCGGCTTTTTCATTTCAGCACTTCAGACTAATTCAGCTATCAATGATGTGCAGCTGTTTTCACGGCACGTAAAATCACGAATTTCTGATTGGTGGCGATCGTCGTGCAGTTGCCGAACAGGCGACGCAGCTTCTGGTAGTAATCCAGATGACGGTTGCCGACGATACGCAGCTCGCCGCCGGTTTGCAGGCAGCGTTTGGCATCGCAGAACATGCGCCACGCGGTGTCATCGCTGATGACCGTGCCCTGATGGAACGGCGGGTTACACAGCACGGCGTGCAGTGTTTCGCGCTCGACACCGGCCAGCATGTTGTTCACTTCGAAATGACAGCGGCTGACATCCTGCGGCAAATTGTTTTCGACGTTAATACGGCTCGACTCTACCGCCATATAAGATTCATCGACGAACAGCATTTCCGCATCCGGGTTCAGCGCCAGTGCGGTCATGCCGATCACACCGTTACCACAGCCCAGATCCGCCATGCGCCCTTCAATGCCTTCCGGCAGATGTTGCATGAAAAAGCGAGCGCCGACATCCAGACCGCCGCGTGAGAACACGTTCGCGTGGTTGGAAATACGGAATTCACTGTCATCCAGCGCCCACTCAGAAATCACCGGCTCTGCGGTTTGCGCAGGCAAGGTGGCTTCACAATGGATCAGACGGGCTTTTTTCCACGCCAGACTGGTTTTGGTCGGTCCGAGGATTTTCTCGAACAGTTGCAACGTTGACGTGTGAATATCACGGGCTTTCGCGCCGGCGATAATCTGCGTGTCCGGCGTCACCACTTCACGCAGCGCCAGCAGTTGTTGTTCCAGCAGCGCCAGCGTTTTTGGCACTTTGATGATCACCAGACCCGGATTGATCGGCAACGGCACCAGGCTGCTTTGCGCAGCCACGCTGTCTTCGTCAAAACCGTTAAGGCGCAGGTTGTGGCGCATCGCCAGCTGACTCATAAAGGAGTCGTTGACGCTGGTCGGGTTGTGCGGCTGCAAGGCGCAGGCCAGCGTGCCGAAAGCATCGTTGAAAATCAGCAGCGGACGGCCGTTGAGCGCGTCGGTGTTCAGGTTTTGCAGCAGATATTCATCGGCCGCTTCCCATGCCTGTAACTGCGTTGCCGCTTCTTCCAGCGGATAACGTTCCAGACGCAGTTGCAATAACTGACCACCGGTTTCGGTTTCAAATTGGCTCATTGGCCCTCCTCATATTCAATTTGCGCTGTTTATCCCTTAATTTGGTCTATCAGTAAAACGTTTTTTCAGTTAAAAAGGGGTTTATCTGCCGGATCGACGCGATCGTGGTAAAAACCCCGCACCCCGTTTCGGCATCTTTTCCCCGGCAATAAGAGATAAAGCAAACAGTTATGCCTGAATTGACCTATCTGCAAGGCTATCCGGAGTCGCTTCAGGCTCAGGTGCGTCAGTTAATCGACCAGGAACGTTTAGGTAAAGTCTTGCTGACGCGATATCCCGAACCGCACGAGCTGACCACTGACAAATCGCTCTATCAGTATACGCTGGACCTGAAAAATCAGTTTTTGCGCAGTTCATCGCCGTTAAGCAAAGTGGCTTACGACAATAAAATCCACGTGATGAAGCACGCGCTGGGGCTGCATACGGCAATATCCCGTATTCAGGGCGGCAAGCTAAAAGCCAAGGCGGAAATCCGCGTGGCAACGGTGTTTAAAAGCGCGCCGGAAGCGTTTCTGAAAATGATCGTGGTGCATGAACTCGCGCACCTGAAAGAAAAAGAACACAACAAAGCATTCTACAGCCTGTGCTGTCATATGACGCCCGACTATCATCAGTTAGAATTCGACACGCGCATGTATCTGACGCATCTGGAAATATTCGGTAAGTTGTATCAATAATAATTAACTATAGGGATTTCTCATGATTCGTATTGGCGTTGTGGGCACCAACTGGATCACCCAGCGTTTTATTGATGCCGCCCACGAGAGCGGTAAAATGAAGCTGACCGCGATTTACTCCCGCACGCTGGAAGGCGCTAAAAAGCTCGGTGAGGATTATCCGGTTGAACATTACTTTGATTCCCTTGAAGCAATGGCCGCCTCTGATCTGATTGATGCGGTCTATATTGCCAGCCCGAACTCCCTGCATTACCCGCAGTCGCTGTTGTTCCTCAGCAATAAAAAGCACGTGATTTGCGAAAAGCCGCTGGCTTCCAATCTGCGTGAAGCGGAAAGCCTGATCGCCTGCGCAAAAGAAAACAACGTGGTGCTGTTCGAGGCGTTTAAAACCGCGTATCTGCCCAACTTCCTGCACATGAAAGGCGCGCTGAACCGCATCGGTAAACTGCGTAAAGCCATTCTGAATTACTGCCAGTATTCCTCACGTTATCCGCGCTATCTGGCCGGTGAAAACCCGAATACCTTTAACCCGGCGTTTTCCAATGGCTCGATCATGGATATCGGTTATTACTGTCTGGCGAGTGCTATTTCGTTGTTTGGCGAACCGGAATCGGTGAAAGCCACGGCAACCCTGCTGGAAAGCGGCGTTGACGGTCAGGGCACGGTGATCTTGTCTTATGCGGATGATTTCGAAGTGGTTATCAACCATTCGAAAATCAGCGACTCCCTGTTACCCAGTGAGATCCAGGGCGAAGACGGCACCTTGCAGATGGAAAAGCTGTCTGAATGCCAGACGCTCAGCCTGACGCCACGCGGCAGCCAGAAGCTGGATCTGACGCAACCCCAGCACATCAACACCATGCTGTATGAAGCAGAAACTTTTGCGATTCTGGTCGACAGCCAGTTTGTCGCGCACCCCGGGCTGGAAGTCTCGCGTATCACGGCCAAAGTGCTGACGGAAATCCGTCGTCAGACCGGCGTGGTATTCCCGGCCGATAACCAGCCTTAATATTAAGTAAAAATCGGGAGTAACAGATGATTGCACCCAGCCAGAAATCGCTGTTGATTTTACAGACCGGCCACGCACCGGAACCTATCCGTCGTGCGCACGACAACTTTCCGCAGATGTTTATCCGTCAGGGCGATATCGACGCGCAGCAGGTGGTGATTGTGGATTTGCAGGCGGGTGAACGCCCGCTGCCGCCGGAAAACTATTGCGGTGCGATCATTACCGGTTCGCGCAGCATGGTCACCGAGCATCTGGCGTGGAGCGAAGAAGCGGCGGACTGGGTGCGGCTGGGCATGTTGCAGGAATTACCCATGTTTGGTGCCTGCTACGGTCATCAGCTGATGGCATACGCGCTGGGTGGCGAGGTGGATTACCATCCGCAAGGCATTGAAGTCGGTACGCACGAGGTGACGCTGACGCCGGACGGGCATCTTGATCCGCTGGTGTCGCAGCTTCCCGCACAGTTCGCAGCCAATCTGATCCACCTGCAAACCGTCATTACGCCGCCTGCGACAGCGACGGTGCTGGCGAAAACGCGGCACGATCCGCATCAGATCCTGCGCTACGGCCCGAATGCCATCAGCACGCAGTTCCATCCGGAATTCAGTCTGGCGGTAATGAAGACGTATCTGTCATGGCTGGGCTCTATCGCCGAAGACGATACGATAGATTTTGCGCATCAGGCTCAGCAACTTAGCGAAACACCCCTCAGCCGTAGCCTGCTGCTGGCCTTCGTCGGCGCACTCGGCAAACGTCAGGCACTGGCGGGTTAATGCTCCATAATGTTTCTGAATGTTTGACACCGGACACATTTTGCATTAATTTGCGAACTGCAAAGGGGAGTAACTTCTTCGTCGGATAATCGTCATTACGGTGTCTGGACCCGCGCTCATGCAGCGCCGTCTCAGACACCCGGTTACCGGGGCAAAGATAAGCATTCACAAGATGAATACTTATCTTTGTAAGTGAGACCTTGCCGGAAGGCGAGGTTTGCTCACAGCTCAAAAAATGAGCGGCTAACGTCTTCCGACGCTGGCCGTTTTTTTTTGATGTTTTTTCGAGGATATCGCAATGATGAACTCCGTAGGCAACCCGATGTTGTGGGGCTCCTTTGCCGTGGTAGTGATAATTATGCTCGTGTTCGACCTGCTGTTGCAGGGTCGAAAAGGCGCGCAAACCATGAGTATGAAAAGTGCCGCGATGTGGTCGCTGGTGTGGATAGGCCTGTCGTTGCTGTTCAACTTCGGCTTCTGGTGGTATCTCAACGGCGAGTTTGGCCGTGAAGTGGCCGACGCCAAGGCCACCATGTTCCTGACCGGCTATCTGCTGGAAAAAGCGCTGGCGGTGGATAACGTCTTCGTCTGGCTGATCCTGTTCAGTTACTTCTCTATTCCTGCCAGCCTGCAACGCCGCGTACTGGTCTACGGCGTGCTCGGCGCCATCGTCCTGCGTACCGGCATGATTTTCGCCGGTAGCTGGCTGGTGGGGCAATTTAGCTGGATTTTGTACGTGTTCGGCGCCTTCCTGCTGTTCACCGGTATCAAGATGGCGCTGGCGAAAGAAGAAGACGGTGAGGTTGGCGAGAAGCCGATGATCCGCTGGCTGCGCAGCAAAATGCGCATGACCGATGAGTTGCAGGGTGAGAAGTTCTTTGTGCGCCGTAACGGTATTTTGTTCGCTACTCCGTTGTTGCTGGTGCTGATTATGGTGGAACTGAGCGACGTGATTTTCGCGGTCGATAGTATTCCGGCTATCTTTGCGGTAACCACCGACCCGTTCATCGTCCTGACCTCTAACCTGTTTGCGATCCTCGGCCTGCGCGCGATGTACTTCCTGCTGGCGGGCGTGGCGGAACGTTTCTCGATGCTGAAATACGGTCTGGCGGTGATCCTGATTTTCATCGGTATCAAAATGCTGCTGCTCGACGTGTTCCACATTCCGGTGGGGATTTCGCTGGGCGTGATTGCGTCGATTCTGATCATCACCCTGCTGATTAACACCTGGGTGAACCGTCGTAACGATCGCAAGAACAACGCACAGTCGTAATATTTCGAACTGATTAATGCAAAGCGCGGCCGCTTCACCGGTCGCGCTTTTTAGCATTCAGGATAGAATTTTAAAGATTACTGCCAGCCGTAACGGCGCACGAACCAGCCTTTCACGCACTGCGTCAGCACCATGTAGCCCGCAAGAATGGCGATAAGCCATGGGAAATAGCTCAGCGGCAGCGCCTGCAATTGCAGGAATCCGGCAACCGGCGAGTAGATCAGTGAAATACCGGTGATCACCACCATCAGCGTCATGATGCACAGCGGCCAGGACGCGCGGCTCTGAATAAACGGCACTTTGCGGGTGCGGATCATATGCACGATCAGCGTCTGCGACAGCAGCCCTTCAATGAACCAGCCGGACTGGAACAACGTCTGCGCCTCCACCGTATTGGCTTTAAACACCCACCACATCAGGCTGAAAGTCAGAATGTCGAATACGGAACTGATCGGCCCGAAGAACACCATAAAACGGCCAATATCCCCGGCGTTCCAGCGCTGCGGTTTCGCCAGTTGCTCTTCATCCACGTTATCAAACGGGATCGCCACCTGAGACACATCGTAAATCAGGTTCTGAATCAGCAGATGCAGTGGCAACATTGGCAGGAACGGCAAAAAGGCGCTGGCGACCAGCACGCTGAACACGTTACCAAAGTTGGAACTGGCAGTCATTTTGATGTATTTCAGCATGTTGGCGAAAGTTCTGCGCCCTTCCGTCACGCCCTGCTCCAGGACCATCAGGCTTTTTTCCAGCAGAATAATATCGGCCGCTTCTTTGGCGATATCCACCGCAGAATCCACGGAAATCCCAATGTCCGCCGCACGCAGCGCAGGCGCGTCGTTAATGCCGTCACCCATAAAGCCAACCACATGCCCTTCGCCGCGCAGTACGCGCACAATGCGTTCTTTGTGCATCGGTGTCAGTTTGGCAAACACCGTGGTTTCGCGGGCGACGTTCAGCAGTTGCACATCGTCAAGCGCATCGATATCGCTGCCGATCACGACGTTATCGGCCTGTAATCCGACATCTTTGCAGACTTTACGCGCCACCAGCGGATTGTCGCCGGTGAGGATTTTCACCGTCACGCCTTTGCGTTGCAGTGCATCCAGCGCCGGTGCGGTGCTTTCTTTTGGCGGATCGAGGAATGCGATATACCCGGCCAGGATCAGGCTGGATTCATCGGTCACGCCGTAGCCCTGCGTGCGCGATGGCATCACTTTATGCGCCACGGCTACCACGCGCAGCCCCTGCTGATTGAGATCGTCAGTAATGCGGCGGATGCGCGCCAGCAGCACATCGGTCAGCGGCACAATCTCACCGTTGAGCTGCACCAGCGTACAAATCGACAGCATTTCTTCCAGCGCGCCTTTGCAGATCAGGCGGTGATTCTGGTCGTTTTCGGCGACGACGACAGACATACGGCGACGGTCGAAATCAAACGGAATTTCATCCACTTTCAGCGAGTTATGCGCCGGACCGGCATCGCCTGCTTCCAGCACCGCAACATCCAGCAGGTTTTTCAGGCCGGTTTGATAATGGCTGTTCAGCCACGCCAGATGCAGCACCTCATCACTGGTCAAGCCCAGCACATCGGTGTGGCGCTCGAGCACGATTTTATCCTGCGTCAGCGTGCCGGTTTTATCCGTGCAGAGGATATCCATTGCGCCGAAGTTCTGTATCGCATCCAGACGTTTGACGATCACCTTCTGGCGGGAGAGTTTTACCGCGCCTTTGGCCAGCGTGGAAGTCACAATCATCGGCAGCATTTCCGGCGTCAACCCGACCGCCACGGAGAGCGCAAACAGTGCGGCTTCCCACCAGTCGCCTTTGGTGTAACCGTTGATCACCAGCACCACAGGTGTCATTACCATCATAAAGCGGATCAGCAGCCAGCTGACTTTGCTGATCCCGGCCTGGAACGCGTTTGGCTGTGTATCTTCCTGTACCACACGTTCGGCAAGCTGACCGAACCAGGTTTTGCTGCCGGTGGCGATCACCATCGCAATCGCCGTGCCGCTCACCACGTTGGTGCCCATAAAACACAGGGTGTTCAGTTCAAGCGGATCAGCCGCAACCGGTTTTTTCTCGCAGGCGTGTTTTTCCACCGGCAGGGATTCACCGGTCAGCGCCGCCTGGCTGATAAACAAATCCTTGGCCGAAAGAATGCGCAGATCTGCCGGGATCATATCGCCCGCTGACAATTTGATCAGGTCACCCGGCACCAGTTGGCTGATCGGGATTTCCACTGTTTCGCTGCGTCCGGTTTGCGCGTCACTGCGCAGCACGGTCGCGGTGTTGCTGACCATCGCTTTCAGCGCATCGGCGGCTTTATTGGAACGCGCCTCCTGAATGAAATGCATGAAAGTAGAAATAAACACCATCGCGCCAATCACCAGCGCTGCCGTTAAATCGTCGGTGGCGTAAGACACCAGCCCGAGCACGGTCAGCAGCAGATTGAACGGATTGCGGTAGCAGTGCCACAGATGCAGCCACCAGGGTGCCGGTTGCTGATCGCCGGTCTGATTCAGGCCGGAAACTTCGCGAATTGCATCGGCTTCCTGCGCAGTCAGCCCTTCCGGATGACTGGCAAATTGCAGGTAAAGCTGGTCTTCGGTGGCGCGGGCACAGGCCTGACAATGCGCCGACATAGCGGCAGGGATGGCCTGCACTGCACGGGCAGATACGTTTTCCAGCATCGGATCGCGGCGGACTAAGCGGCGCGGTAAATTACGGCTGAGCGCACTGAGCAGCCGGGAAGTGAAATTTTTGAACATCATTCGCACCTTTGTTGCGCCCACAGCGAAGCCGCCATGAGCATGGCAAAAGGGTTGTTAAAAACAGGGCGAACGAAAAGACGTGCGCCACTGCCTGCCAGGTAAAGTCACGGCAAGCAGCAGCAAAAATGCGGGTGCTTACCGGATCACAACGGACCTACAGAATTGGGGTCGGGTTCCATGGGTTTTCACCTCCGGTAAGGAACGGTTTGGAAATTCATACGCATCGGGTATAAAAATCCGTTAGGGTAACGGCACGGGATGACGCGTACATCATCTCCGGCGAGCGCAGTATACGCCGGTTAACTACAACCAATTTTAAACCTGACCCTCATTCACCTTAAAACATGACCCAGCAAAATCGCCTGACCATTAATGATATTGCCCGCCTGAGCGGTGTCGGAAAATCCACGGTTTCCCGCGTTTTGAATAACGAAGGCAACGTCAGCCCGCAAACCCGCGAACGGGTGTTGCAGGTGATCGAACAACAGCATTTCAGTCCGTCGAAATCGGCGCGGGCCATGCGCGGGTTCAGCGACAAAATTGTGGCGATTATCGTGTCGCGTCTCGACTCTCCTTCGGAAAATCTGGCGGTACGCGCCATGTTGCCGCTGTTTTATCAGCAGGGGTATGACCCGATTGTGCTGGAAAGTCAGTTCAGCGCAGAGCGCGTGAAAGAGCATTTGCAGGTGCTGAAACAGCGCAATATCGATGGCATTGTGCTGTTTGGTTTCACCGGACTTTCAGCCCAAATGCTGACGCCCTGGCAGGATAAAATGGTGGTGCTGGCACGCGATATGCCGGGGCTATCTTCGGTGTGTTATGACGATGCGGGTGCGGTGCAGTTGCTGATGCAAAAACTGCTGGCGCAGAACATACGGGAGATTGGCTTTATCGGTGTTTCGCCGCAGGACACCACCACCGGCCAGCGCCGCAGCGCGGCCTTTCGGACTTTTTGTAAAGAGCATGGCCTGACACCGCACATTGCGCTGGGCGAACTGACCTATCAGAGCGGCTTCGACCTGATCCCGCAGTTGCTGAAAAATAACATTCAGGCCGTCGTCTGCGCGTCCGACACCATTGCCATCGGCGCACAAAAATACCTGCAACAGCAGCAAATCCGTGGCGTGCAGGTATGCGGTATCGGCAACAACCCGCTGCTGCATTTCCTGTTCCCGGAATCGTATTCAGTAGAACTCGGCTATGGCGCGGGCGGCGAAGCAGCGGCCAAACAATTACTGGCGCAGCTCAGCGGTTCCACCACGGTGCGGCAGCTGATTATCCCCGGAAAGCTTGCTTTCTGAATCCCCCGCCTTTCTGACCTTTGCCTTTCTAAAAAGTAAAAACTTTGTGATCGTCCCGGCAAAACCGGGAACGTTCCCGGACAAGTTCCCACCGCCTTCGCTATGCTTGAACCGTACCCTACACTCTTACACAAAATCACAGGCCACTTCCCATGAGCAAAGTTAAGCAACAGGATGTTGATCAGCTGATCGCCCTCGTTGGCGGCAGCGACAATATCGCGATGGTGACTCACTGCATTACGCGTCTTCGTTTTGTCCTCAATGACCCGTCCAAAGCCGACCCGAAAGGTCTCGAAGCCCTGCCAATGGTCAAAGGCTGCTTCACCAACGCCGGTCAGTTCCAGGTGGTTATCGGGCCGGAAGTGGATGATTACTACAAAGTTCTGATCGCCAGCACCGGTAAAAGTGCGGCCGGAAAAGAACAGGCAAAAGTTGCCGCCCGCCAGAATATGAGCTGGTTTGAGCGCAGCATTTCTCACTTTGCGGAAATCTTTTTCCCGCTGTTACCGGCGCTGATCAGCGGCGGTTTAATTCTCGGTTTCCGCAATGTTATCGGCGAAATTCCGATGAGCGGCGGCCAGACGCTGGCGCAGATGCACCCGCTGTGGCAATCCATTTACGACTTCCTCTGGCTGCTTGGCGAAGCCGTGTTTATGTTCCTGCCGGTGGCGGTGTGCTGGTCGACGGTCAGAAAAATGGGCGGCACCGAAATCCTCGGGATTGTGCTTGGCATAACGCTGGTATCGCCGCAACTGATGAACTCCTACAACCTCGGGCAGCAAATCCCTGAAGTGTGGAATTTCGGCTGGTTCACCATCGAAAAGGTCGGTTATCAGGCGCAGGTTATTCCTTCCGTTCTCGCCGGTATGGCGCTGGCGATGATCGAAAATGGCCTGAAACGCATCGTGCCTAATTATCTGTATCTGGTGATTGTGCCCGTCAGCTCGCTGATTATTGCCGTATTCCTGGCGCACACGCTGATCGGGCCGTTTGGCCGCATGGTGGGCGACGGCGTGGCTTTCGCGGTGAAATTCATCATGACCGGCAGCCTCGCACCCATCGGTGCCGCGCTGTTTGGTTTCCTCTATGCGCCACTGGTCATCACCGGCGTGCATCAGACCACCCTTGCCATCGACATGCAGATGGTGCAAAGCACCGGCGGAACCCCGGTGTGGCCGCTGATCGCCCTGTCCAATATTGCGCAAGCCGCTGCGGTCGTCGGCGTGATTATCGTCAGCCGCAAACATAATGAGCGCGAGATCTCCGTGCCCGCAGCGATATCCGCGTTCCTCGGCGTAACCGAACCGGCGATGTACGGCATCAACCTGAAATACCGCTTCCCGATGCTGTGCGCAATGATTGGCTCGGCCGGTGCCGGCCTGATTTGCGGCCTGTTCCACGTCACGGCCAACGGCATCGGCGTCGGCGGCTTACCGGGTATTTTGTCCATCAAACCGCAGTTCTGGAGTATTTACGCACTGGCCATGCTGGTGGCGATCGTGGTGCCGATTATCCTGACCGTGCTGGTTTATCAGCGGAAAGCCCGCCGGGGTGAACTGGCAGTGGTGTAAGACATTCAAGAAGGAAAATGGAATGAACAGCGAATTGCCGTGGTGGAAAAACGGCGTGATTTACCAGATTTATCCCAAGAGTTTTCAGGACACCACGGGCAGCGGCACCGGTGATATCAACGGCATCACACAGCGTCTGGATTACCTGAAAACCCTTGGCGTTGATGCGATATGGCTGACACCGCTGTACCTGTCGCCGCAGATTGATAACGGCTACGACGTGGCCGATTACTGCGAGATTGACCCGGCTTACGGCACGCTCGAAGACTTTGAACGGCTGACTGCAGAAGCGCATCAGCGTGGGATCCGCATCGTGATGGATATGGTGTTTAATCATACCTCGACGCATCACGAGTGGTTCCGCCAGTCGCAGGATGCGGGCAGCCCGTTCCGGCCTTTCTATATCTGGCGTGATGGGGCAACGGAGGGCGGACCGCCGAATAACTGGCGATCCAAATTCGGTGGCGGTGCCTGGCAATGGCACGAAACCAGCGGCCAGTATTACCTGCATCTGTTCGCCACCGAGCAGGCCGATCTGAACTGGGAATACCCGCCGGTGCGCGAGGCGCTGAAAAAAGTCTGCCAGTTCTGGGCGGATAAGGGCGTCGACGGGCTGCGTCTGGACGTGATCAATCTGGTGTCGAAACAACAGGATTTCCCGACCGACGATGCCGGTGATGGCCGGCGCTTTTACACTGACGGTCCGCGTATTCATGAGTTCTTACAGGAATTCAGCCGTGACGTATTTAAGCCGCTGGGGCTGATGACCGTCGGCGAAATGTCTTCAACAAAGCTGGAGCATTGTCGCCGCTACGCCGCCAATGACGGCAGCGAACTGTCGATGACCTTTAACTTCCATCACCTGAAAGTCGATTATCCGAACGGTGAAAAATGGGCCGATGCACCGCCGGATTTCGTGCAGCTCAAGCAGATTTTCCGCGAGTGGCAGCAGGGAATGCACGGTCACGCCTGGAATGCGCTGTTCTGGTGTAATCACGATCAGCCGCGCATTGTGTCGCGCTTTGGCGATGAAGGCGCGCTGCGCACGACGTCTGCCAAAATGCTGGCAATGGTGCTGCACGGCCTGCAGGGTACGCCGTATATTTATCAGGGCGAGGAAATCGGCATGACCAATCCGGGCTTTGAACATCTCGAACAATATCGCGATGTGGAAAGCCTGAATATGTTTGCCGAACTGAAAACTGACGGGCGCAGCAACGAAGAACTGTTGCGCATTCTGGCGAGGAAATCACGGGACAACTCGCGTACGCCGATGCAGTGGAATGCCGGGGAACAGGCCGGATTTACTTCCGGCACGCCGTGGATTTCCGTCAGCCACAACGCGCAGGACATCAATACCGAACAGGCACTGGCGGATAAAGACTCGGTGTTTTATCTGTATCAGCAACTGATCCGCCTGCGCAAAACGCTGCCGGTTCTGACCGATGGCGATTATCAGGATTTGCTGCCGGAACATCCGCAGTTGTGGTGTTATACCCGTCAGGCGTCAGGCAAAACCTTGCGCGTGGTGGCAAACCTGAGCGGGCAGGAGCAGACACTTACGCTGGCAGAATTAGATGGCAACACGCTGCTGAGTAATTACGCCTCACCTGCCATTTCCGGCACGCTTCGTCCGTACGAATGTCTCTGGCAACTCGCCGGATAGTCTGAATTTCCCCTTCTGTCGGGTCGGTCACAGTCGTGGCTGACCCGTTTATTTTGTATGCATCCCCTTATAAAACAACAGGCAAAATTCAGGCCAGAATTTACATTTGGTCATCAATTCCTCCGCCGAAAAAATTCTTTGTTTCAGGTCAATAAAATGAGAATTAACGCTCGCGTAGATCCTACATCTAGTGTGTATAGTACACACCCAACCCAATATATAGCGGTTTTCCGCAAATGCCACACAACCGGCCTGTAAGCCTTGTGGGGCGCGGGATCCGCCCAAAAGGAGTATCATTGTGAAGGCAGACAGACAGGAAACCGTACCCGCAAAATCCACCAAAATGCAGCCCATCGTGATTAAGCGGGATGGTTGTCAGGTCCCTTTCGATGAAGTTCTGATCAAACAAGCGGTGCAACGCGCAGCCGAAGCCGCCGGTATCGACAGCATTGGTTATTGCGCGCAGGTTGCCCGTATTGTGGCAGAGAATCTGCAAGATCAGGCGCGTGTCGATATCCATGAAATTCAGGATGCGGTTGAAAACCAGCTGATGGCGGGGCCGCACAAGAAACTGGCGCGTGCCTATATTGAATACCGCCATGACCGCGACGTGAAACGCGAAATGCGCGGACGCCTGAATCAGGAAATCCGTGGTCTGGTTGAGCAAAGCAATATGGCGCTGCTCAACGAAAACGCCAACAAAGACAGCAAAGTTATCCCGACCCAGCGCGATTTACTCGCCGGGATTGTGGCCAAGCATTACGCCAAACAGCATATTTTACCCCGTGACGTGGTGCTGGCGCATGAACGCGGGGAAATTCACTATCATGATCTGGATTATTCGCCGTTCTTCCCGATGTTTAACTGCATGTTGATCGACCTGAAAGGCATGCTGAATCACGGTTTCAAAATGGGCAATGCCGAAATTGACACGCCAAAGTCGATTTCAACGGCAACAGCCGTCACCGCACAGATTATCGCGCAGGTCGCCAGCCACATTTACGGCGGCACCACCATTAACCGCATCGACGAAGTGCTGGCGCCGTTTGTTACCGCCAGCTTCAACAAACATCGTCAGACCGCTGAAGAATGGCAGATTGCCGATGCCGAAGCGTTCGCCCGTAACCGTACCGAGAAAGAGTGTTATGACGCATTCCAGTCGCTGGAATATGAAGTCAATACGCTGCACACCGCCAACGGCCAGACGCCGTTTGTTACCTTCGGTTTCGGTCTCGGCACGTCGTGGGAATCACGCCTGATCCAGCAGTCTATTTTGCGTAACCGCATTGCCGGGCTGGGTAAAAACCGCAAAACCGCCGTGTTCCCGAAACTGGTGTTTGCCATCCGCGACGGCCTGAACCATAAAGCCGGCGATGCCAATTACGACATCAAGCAACTGGCTCTCGAATGCGCCAGCAAGCGCATGTATCCGGACATTCTTAATTACGATCAGGTGGTGAAAGTCACCGGTTCCTTCAAAACCCCGATGGGCTGCCGCAGTTTCCTGGGCGTTTACGAAGAGAACGGCGAAATGATCCACGAAGGCCGCAACAATATCGGCGTGATCAGCCTGAACCTGCCGCGTATCGCGCTGGAGGCCAAACGCGATGAAGCGGCGTTCTGGACACTGCTCGACGAGCGTTTATTGCTGGCGAAAAAAGCGCTGATGACCCGCATTGCGCGTCTCGAAGGCATCAAGGCCCGCGTTGCGCCGATCCTGTACATGGAAGGCGCCTGCGGTGTGCGTCTGAAAGCCGACGACGATATTTCCGGCATCTTCAAAAATGGTCGTGCCTCGATTTCGCTCGGCTACATCGGCGTGCATGAAACCATTAACGCGCTGTTCGGCGATCAGCCCCACGTGTTCGATGCCAGTCAGTTACGCGAAAAAGCCGTGGCGATTGTCGCCCGTCTGAAAGCCGCCACCGACAGCTGGAAAGATGAAACGGGTTACGGCTTCAGCCTGTACAGCACGCCGAGCGAAAACCTGTGCGACCGTTTCTGTCGTCTGGATAAAGCCGAATTCGGCCTGGTGGCCGGTGTCACCGATAAAGGTTATTACACCAACAGCTTCCATCTTGACGTCGAGAAGAAAGTCAATCCGTATGAAAAACTCGATTTCGAAGCACCGTATCCGCCACTGAGCAACGGCGGGTTCATCTGTTACGGCGAATACCCAAACCTGCAGCACAACCTGAAAGCGCTGGAAGATGTGTGGGATTACAGTTACACCCGCGTGCCGTATTACGGTACCAACACGCCAATTGATGAATGCTACGACTGCGGCTATACCGGTGAATTCGAATGCACCAGCAAAGGCTTCACCTGCCCGAAATGCGGCAATCACGAGCCTTCCCGCGTGTCGGTCACCCGCCGCGTGTGCGGTTATCTCGGCAGCCCGGATGCGCGTCCGTTTAACGCCGGTAAGCAGGAAGAAGTGAAGCGCCGGATAAAACATCTGGGTAACGGTCAGCTGGGTTAATATTTTGAGATTCCATCAATATTATCCAATCGACGTAGTGAACGGGCCGGGAACACGCTGCGTGCTGTTCGTTTCCGGCTGCGTCCACGAATGCCGCGGGTGCTATAACAAAAGCACCTGGCGGCTGGATTCCGGCAAACCGTTTACGCAGGAAGATGAAGACCGCATCATCGCCGATCTGCAAAACACGGTGATCCCGCGTCAGGGTTTGACGCTCTCCGGCGGCGATCCGCTGCATCCGCAAAATCTGTCGGCAGTGCGCCAGTTGTTAGTGCGCGTGCAGGCGGAATGCCCTGGCAAAGATGTGTGGATGTGGACAGGTTATACGCTCGGGGAACTGAGCGCTGAACAGCAGGAAGTCACCGCGTTAATCAACGTGCTGGTCGACGGGAAGTTCGTGCAGGAACTGAAAGACCCGTCGCTTATCTGGCGTGGCAGCGGCAATCAGGTGATTCATTATTTGCGTTAATGCTTTCATTTGCGTTAATGCTTTCAGAGGGGAAATCACTCCCCTCACTTTTCTAAAATACACGCTGATAATCAGAAAACGAACCATGTTCTTCGACGTATTTATTTATCGCCTCAATTCCTTTTTGATTTTCACGCCTCCATTTCTGCGCAGGTGTTTCGGGTATTAACGTAACAGGTAAATCATTGAATTCACGATTGAGTGCTTCTGACATACAAAGTCCTTTTGTAATTAATATTTAAAAATACATCCGACAACCAGAGTGTAATTTGTACTGTTCATCCCGTAAATCACCCGCTTTCATTCCTGCGGGACGTCTTCCAACTCTTCACTTTCCTGCAACCAGACCTTCACCCAATTGTCACTTAGCGCGCCCAAGATGATGCCAACGCCACACTGAGGTTTGCATCATGACCCTTTCATACCGCTTTCAAATTTCCCCTGCTACTGCCCGTTTCTACTGCGCGAGGTATTTATTGTGATGAACTTATCTAGACATCCGACCAGTCACGCCAGGGTGTATCAGCAAATCGCTGCCGAGCTGGAACAGGAACTGCGTAACGGTTACCGCTGCGGCGATTATCTGCCGCCGGAACAACAACTTGCCGAACGTTTTCAGGTAAATCGCCATACGCTGCGCCGTGCGGTGGATGAACTGGTGGATCGCGGCTGGCTGCAACGCAGGCAGGGCATTGGCACGCTGGTGCTGATGCGTCCTTACGATTATCCGCTGCATTCGCAGGCGCGGTTCAGCCAGAACCTGCTGGATCAGGGCAGCCATCCGACCAGCGAACGTCTGCTGGCGGTGCTGCGCCCGGCGACCGATCACGTCGCGGCGGCGCTGTCACGTCAGGAAGGCGACACAATTATTCACCTGCGTACGCTGCGCCGCGTTAACGGCGTGCCGGTCTGTGTGATTGACCACTATTTGCCCGATCTCGACTGGTGGCCTGCATTGCAAAATTTCCATAACGGCTCGCTGCACGATTTTATCCGTGAAGAAATTAAGCAAAAGCTCAGCCGCCGCACCACCCGCATCAATGCCCGCCGCGCGCTGGCAAAAGAGAGCAAATTACTCGAAATCGTCCCGCAGGCACCGCTGCTGTGTGTCCGCACCCTGAACATTTGTGAAGGCAGCGATACGGTGGCGGAATACTCCGTCAGCCTGACGCGCGCCGACATGATCGAACTGACCATGGAGCACTGAATGGATCACCTGCAAACCCGCCAGCGCTGGATGTCGGTGCTGGCTCACAGCCGTCCCGATGAGCTGCTCGCCCACTGGCAGCCGCTGAATTTGTCCCCGCAATTTGAGCGCATCCGCGCCGCTGAAACCGGTCTGACCCAGCTTCAGGGGCGCATGGGCGGAACCGGCAAACGTTTTGTGATGGGCGATATGACCGTCACCCGCGCCGTCATTCAGTTAGACGGTGGCGTCTACGGCTACAGCTACGTCAGTGGTCGCAATAAACCGCACGCCGAACTGTGCGCGGTTATTGACGGCCTGCTGCAAATGCAGGGCATGGATGAACTGCTGCATAAACGCGTGATAGCGCCTCTGGCTGCGCTGCAACAGGAACGCCGCCAGCAACGCGCCCGCGAGGTGGCTTCCAGCCGCGTCGATTTCTTTACTCTGGTTCGCGGAGAATAACTCATGTCACTTGTTGCCAGTTTTCAACATCCGGTTGCCGATGCGCAGTACAGTTTTCGCCGTATCCTCAAAGCGTTAAGCGAGCCTGGCGTCAGCGTGCAACTCCCCGCCATGCCTGGTTTCGGTGCTTTAGGTTCCGCCAGCGCCTGCGTGCTGCTGACACTTATCGATAACGACACGCCGCTGTGGCTGAGCGCCTCGCTCAACGATGAAATCCTGCGTAAAAACCTGCGCTTTCATACCGGCGCAGTGCTCACCGATGACCCGTCCGCCGTCAGTTTTGCGCTGGCCGATCCGGCGCTCGACAGCGCCACCCTGCTGGCTTTCCCCTGCGGTGATGAAATGTCGCCGGAGCTGGCCACCAGCGTGATTGTTCAGCTGGACAGCCTGACCGGCGGCACCCCGCTGCGTCTGCGCGGGCCGGGTATTGAAAACAGCCGGACCCTTTCTCCGCTGTTGCCTGATTGCGTTCGCGACTATCTGCTCAACCGCCCTCACCGTTTCCCGCTGGGACTGGACTTTATGTTCACCTGCGGCGAAGAACTGATTGCCATACCGCGCACCACGCGCGTGGAGGTGTGCTGATGTACGTCGCCGTTAAAGGGGGTGAGAAGGCGATTGCCGCCGCTCACCAGTTGCTGGCGCACGAGCGCCGTGGCAACACCGGGGTAAATGAACTCGGTTGTGACCAGATCGAACAACAACTGGGCTTAGCCGTTGACCGTGTGATGAGCGAAGGCGGGATTTATGACCGTGAACTGGCCGCGCTGGCGATTAAGCAGTCCGGCGGGGATCTGGTTGAAGCCATTTTCCTGCTGCGCGCTTACCGCACCACCTTGCCGCGTCTGGCCACCAGCGAGCCGCTGAACACAAAATCGATGCGCCTCGAACGCCGGATTTCCGCCATTTATAAAGACTTGCCCGGCGGACAGGTGCTCGGCCCGACTTACGATTACACCCACCGCCTGCTGGATTTCGCGCTGCTGGCCGAAGGTGAAGCACCGTTCACACCCATAGCCGATGAACCCCAGCCGGAACAGTGCGGCCATGTGTTTGATTTGCTGACGAATCAGCAGCTGGCAGTTCGTGAAGAAGATGACGGCACGGAGCCGGAAGATATCACCCGTACGCCGCCGGTGTTTCCGGCCTCCCGAGCAGCGCGCCTGCAACAACTGGTGCGCGGTGACGAAGGTTTCCTGCTGTCGCTGAGTTATTCCACCCAGCGCGGTTACGGACGCAATCACCCGTTCGCCGGTGAAATCCGTACCGGCTGGCTCACCGTCGAAATCGTGCCGGAAGAGCTGGGTTTTGCGGTTGATATCGGCGAAATCCTGCTGACCGAATGCGAGATGGTGAACGGTTTTGTCGCGCCGGAAGACAAACCGCCGCACTTTACCCGTGGCTACGGGCTGGTGTTTGGTCGCGCCGAACGCAAAGCGATGTCGATGTCTCTGGTGGATCGCGCACTGCAAACCCGTGAATACAACGAGCAGATCAGCAGTCCGGCGCAGGATGAAGAATTCGTTTTGTCCCACGCCGATAACGTCGAAGCTGCCGGTTTTGTCTCGCATCTTAAATTGCCGCACTACGTCGATTTCCAGGCCGAACTGGAGTTGTTAAAACGCCTGCGCGCCGCGAAAGAACAGGACTCCGCCAATGAACAATAATGCAGCCCAAACGATCACCGGCTACAACCACGGTTATCTCGATGAACAGACCAAACGCATGATCCGACGCGGGATCCTCAAAGCCGTGGCGATCCCCGGTTATCAGGTGCCGTTCGCCGGTCGCGAGATGCCGATGCCTTACGGCTGGGGCACCGGCGGGATCCAGCTCACTGCCAGCGTGATCGGCGAAAAAGATGTGCTGAAGGTGATCGACCAGGGCGCGGATGACACCACCAATGCCGTGTCGATCCGCAAATTTTTCCAGAGCATCGCGGGAGTGAAAACGACCGGGAAAACCGTGGAAGCCAGCCTGATCCAGACCCGTCACCGCATTCCGGAAACGCCGTTGCAGGAAGATCAGATCCTGATTTTCCAGGTGCCGATCCCTGAACCTCTGCGCTTTATCGAACCGCGAGAAACCGAAACCCGCAAAATGCACGCGCTGGAAGAATACGGCGTGATGCAGGTGAAACTGTATGAAGACATCGCCCGCTTCGGCCATATCGCCACCACTTACGCTTATCCGGTGAAAGTGAATGACCGCTACGTGATGGATCCGTCGCCGATCCCGAAATTTGATAACCCGAAAATGAACATGATGCCCGCATTGCAGCTGTTCGGTGCCGGACGTGAAAAACGCATTTACGCCCTGCCGCCGTTCACCAAAGTCGAAAGTCTGGATTTCGACGATCATCCGTTCACCGTTCAGCAATGGGATGAACCTTGTGCGATTTGCGGCTCGCACCACAGCTATCTCGATGAAGTGGTGCTCGACGATCAGGGCAACCGCATGTTCGTGTGCTCCGACACTGATTTTTGTGCTCAGCAGGTTGAGCAACAGGCTTCAAACGAGGGTAACCGCTGATGAACATTCCGTTAAATCTCGCCGCCGAACCGCTGCTGTCGGTGAATAACCTGACCCATCTTTATGCGCCGGGTAAAGGCTTTTGCGATGTGTCATTCAATCTGTATCCCGGTGAAGTGCTGGGTATTGTCGGCGAATCCGGTTCCGGCAAAACCACGCTGTTGCAGTCGATTTCCGCCCGTCTTGCGCCGCAGGAAGGACAGGTCATCTACAACAACGGCCAGACCACTGCGCAGTCGCTGTACGACATGCCAGAAAGTGACCGCCGCCGTCTGCTGCGCACTGACTGGGGCGTGGTGCATCAGCATCCGATGGACGGCTTGCGCCGCCAGGTGTCTGCCGGTGGCAATATCGGCGAGCGTCTGATGGCGGTCGGTGAACGTCATTACGGCGATATCCGCAAGAAAGCCGGTCAGTGGCTGGAAGATGTCGAAATTCCGGTTTCACGTATTGATGACCTGCCGACCACGTTTTCCGGCGGGATGCAGCAACGTCTGCAAATCGCCCGCAATCTGGTGACGCATCCGCGTCTGGTGTTTATGGATGAACCGACCGGTGGCCTGGACGTGTCCGTTCAGGCGCGTCTGCTGGATCTGCTGCGCACACTGGTGGTGGAAATGCAACTGGCGGTGGTGATTGTCACCCATGACCTCGGCGTTGCCCGCCTGCTTGCACACCGTTTGCTGGTGATGAAGCAAGGTCAGGTGGTGGAAAGTGGTTTAACCGACCGCGTGCTCGACGATCCGCATCATCCATATACGCAGCTGCTGGTTTCTTCCGTGCTGTCCTGAATCTAATTCCAGAGAAAGAGTGACCAAAATGACGACGAAGCTCAGGGTCGAAAATCTCAGTAAAACTTTCGTTCTGCATAACCAGAACAGCGCCAGATTACCGGTGTTCAGCAATGCCAGCCTGACGGTCGATGCCGGGGAATGCGTGGTGCTGCACGGCCATTCCGGTAGCGGAAAATCCACCCTTTTGCGCTCGTTATACGGCAACTATTTGCCGGACAGCGGCAAAATTTGGGTCGAACATCAGGGTCAGCAGATTGATATGGTCAGCGCCGAAGCGCGCGAGATCCTGGCCGTTCGCCGCCATACGGTCGGCTGGGTCAGCCAGTTTCTGCGGGTGATCCCACGTATCAGCGCACTGAATCTGGTGATGCAGCCGCTGCTGGAACTGGGTGTGGATAAAGCGCAAAGCGAAGCCCGCGCCAGCACGTTGCTGCGCCATCTGAATGTGCCGGAACGCCTGTGGCATCTTGCGCCCTCAACGTTTTCCGGCGGCGAACAGCAGCGCGTGAATATCGCCCGCGGCTTTGTGGTGGATTATCCGGTGCTGTTGCTCGATGAACCGACCGCCTCACTCGATGCGACCAACCGCGCCGCCGTGGTCACGCTGATTGAACAGGCCAAAGCGCGCGGAGCGGCAGTAGTCGGGATTTTCCACGATGAAGATGTGCGCCAACGTGTTGCCGATCGTTTGTATGAAATGAGCCCGGAAACGGCGCCGGAGATGTCCGTATGATCATCAATAACGTCAGACTGGTACTCGACGATCAGGTTGTTGAAGGATCGCTTGAGATGAAAAATGGCGTGATCAGCGCCTTCGCAGACAGCAGCAGTCAGTTGCCGCAAGCGCTGGATGCGCAGGGAGGCTGGTTGCTGCCGGGTTTAATCGAACTGCACACCGACAATCTGGATAAATTTTTTACGCCGCGACCGAAAGTGGACTGGCCGGCCCATTCGGCCATGAGCAGCCACGATGCGCTGATGGTCGCCAGCGGCATTACCACGGTACTGGACGCCGTCGCTGTCGGCGATGTGCGCGACGGCGGGCATCGTCTGGATAATCTGCAAAAGATGATCGACGCCATCATCAACAGCCAGAATGCCGGTCTGAACCGCGCCGAACACCGGCTGCATCTGCGTTGCGAACTGCCGCATGAAACCACATTGCCGTTGTTCGAGAAGCTGATGGATACGTCAATACTGTCACTGGTTTCGCTGATGGACCATTCGCCCGGACAGCGCCAGTTCGCCACACCGCAGAAGTATCGTGAGTATTATCAGGGCAAGTACAACCTTAACGACGAGCAGATGGACGACTATCAGGAAGAGCAAATAGCCCTCTCGCGCCGCTGGGCGCAGCCAAACCGTGAGGCGATTGCCGCACACTGCCGCGAGCGCAATATTTCGCTGGCCAGCCATGACGATGCGACTGCCGCGCATGTTGAAGAATCACTGGCACTCGGCAGCGTGATCGCCGAATTCCCGACCACTGAAGAAGCCGCGCGTGCATCGCACGCCAACGGTTTGCAGGTGCTGATGGGCGCACCGAATATCGTGCGCGGCGGGTCGCATTCCGGCAACGTCGCGGCGCACCATCTGGCCTCGCTCGGCCTGCTGGATATTCTCTCTTCTGATTACTATCCCGCCAGCCTGCTCGATGCGGTCTTCCGCATTGCAACTGACGACAATAACGCTTTCAGCCTGCCGCAGGCGGTGAAGCTGGTGACACGTAATCCGGCCAATGCGCTCGGATTGCAGGATCGTGGTGAAATCGCAGAAGGCAAGCGCGCTGATCTGGTGCTGGCACGGGCACATGGCGATCATCACTACGTGCAAAACGTCTGGCGTCAGGGCATTCAGGTGTTCTGAGGGAATAAAAGTCTTGCTCCTCCCCCTTCGCAGGGGAGGCAGCAGGCCGAATTCTTACTCAGCAAGGGTGAAAAAATGAGTCGTTTACTCTATCTGATGGGCGCTTCGGGTTCGGGAAAGGACAGTCTGCTCGACGCCCTGCGCCAGCATTTACCGGCCAACGTCACCGTGGCACATCGTTATATTACGCGCCCCGCAGACGCCGGTTCGGAAAACCATATTGCGCTGAGTGAAGCCGAATTTCTTCAGCGTCGCCAGCAGGGGTTGTTCGCGCTGGAATGGCACGCGCATCAGTGCCGGTATGGCGTGGGCATTGAGATAGACCACTGGATGCAACTGGGCTGTCATGTGGTCATGAACGGCTCGCGCGCGCATCTGGAAAAAGCCCGTCAGCGTTATGGTCAGCGCCTGCTGCCGGTGTGTTTACAGGTCTCAGACGATGTACTGGCCTCGCGCCTTTCGCAGCGCGGGCGCGAAGACGCGGCGCAAATTGCCTGTCGTCTTCAGCGCGCCAGAGAATATGCCAGCGCGCTGCCCGCCGGCTGCCATCTGCTAAACAACGATGGCGCATTGCAGGAAACTTTACAGCATCTTCTGGCTGTCCTTTCATTACCGGTCAGCGTGCCCGTTTATCCCGTAACTTCGCGATGAAGGATCCTATGACAGACATTATTTCTCCCTTTTCACTGGCTGAGGAACAAAATTACGCCCAGCCTAAAATCGGTCAGCAGGTCGAGCTGAATGGATCGCAGCTCGGACAGTATGTGCATATTGCAGATAACGCGATCATCGAAGAAACGCAGATCGGTGATTACTCCTACACTGCCGGAAACAATCAGATCTTCTACGCGACGATCGGCAAATTTGTGTCAATCGCCACCTATGTGCGGATCAATCCCGGCAATCATCCGACTTATCAACGTGTGGCTCAGCACCACTTTACTTACCGCAGTTCGGCGTACGGACTCGGTGAAGACGATCAGGATTTTTTTGACTGGCGGCGTGAGCATCACGTCACGGTCGGTAACGATGTGTGGATTGGCCATAACGCGGTGCTGATGCCTGGTGTGACCGTCGGCAATGGTGCAGTAATCGGCACGTCGGCGGTGGTGACCAAAGACGTCGGGCCATACTCCATCGTCGCGGGTGTGGCAGCGAAAAAGATTGGCATGCGTTTTGACGACAATATGATCGCCAGGATCGAGAAAAGTCAGTGGTGGAATTGGGATCATGAAACGCTGAAAGAAAGGATGCCAGACTTCAGAGATCTGGCGGTGTTTGCGGAAAAATATCTGTAAAGATCGACAGGGATCAGGCTTAAGGTCGGGCAGGCAGAAAATTTGCGTTTTTTGCCTGATACCTTATCACAAGGATCCGCTTCAGCGGATCACACCAATTAAAGTTCTTCAATGCTGGCGGCAATCTGATCGGACTCCAGCACGGTGATCCCGCCCAGACCGGCGTTAAATGCCTGTTCCTGCAAAGCTTTTGCCACGACATCAGACTCAACGGCTTTCCATTTTCCTGGCAGCATTTTGAATAACGGCGCACTCAGTTGTTCGAGCAGGCGCGGCGGATGACGCTGGCCAACCAGCAGAGACGGCCTGACCAGCGTGAGCAACGGCCAGCCCTGCTGCATCAGCGTCAGTTCCATTTCCCCTTTGGTACGGTTATAGAGGAAACGCGAATGCGCATCCGCACCGTGGGCGCTGACGGCCAGACAATGGCGTGCGCCCAGCTCCCGCGCTGCTTTGGCGCAATCGACCACCAGATCGTAATCGACGGCCCGAAATGCCTGTGCACTGCCCGCTTGTTTACGCGTGGTCCCCAGGCAGCAGAACAGCAAATCAATTGGTTCATCGAGTGCGACAACCAGCGAGGTCAGATTCGCGCCCAGCGGATTAATCAGTTTATTGCCCGGTGGTAGCGGACGGCGGCTCGGCGCGACAATACGGCTGACACGTGGATCCAGTTGCAGCAGGCGTAAAAGCTCCCGCCCGATCAGCCCGCTTCCACCCAGCAGAAGAGCTTTTGCCATATCACTTCCTTTTAAATAACGGCATACAAACACAGAGAATTGAAGTGTTACCTGAATGTGAATATCACGCTATAAGACAGTTCCTGTTACTGCTGACAGTCAGACTCACTGCCGATCCCACAGCAGTTTCTTACCAAATCCCAGCGCGTTATCCGTCATTTTGATATGACTGAGTTTCAGCGCCCAGACCGGCGCTTTCATCGCGATGGCGACGGGGAAATGTTTGCAATACAGACTGCGTGCACGGCTTTCCTCCTCACCCTCAAGAACGGTCGCTTTGCCGCGATACTGAATGCCTTTAATCAGCGCGATGGTTTTCGGATGTGGCGCAATCGTCCCCACAATGTGAGGCGATCGGGACATCAGCGAACCATGAAGGGTTTTAAGTTCCGTCATGAAATACAGCGTCATGCTGTCCCCGTCGGTGACATAAAAACAATTAGCGCTCCACATTTCACCGTCAGCAGAGGCACACAGCGCCAGCACATGGTTCTTTTTCAGAAATTTCAGGATATGTTTCAGGTCATCAGGGTTATTCATCGCCGATCCTTATTTTCATTTCTCGCAGTTTAACGCGGTATGCCGATGTTTTGCCTCACTCTGTTGTGCCTTTCGGGTAAACTTACACAACCTTTTCTTTCCCATACCCGAGCTTATGCCCACCGCCGCCAACTGGTTTTTATATATGCTGAGAACCCCCACAGGGATGTTGTATACCGGCATCACGACAGACGTGCAGCGGCGTCTCGGCCAGCATCAGTCGGGTAAAGGGGCGAAATCGTTGCGTGGAAAAGGGGAATTACAGCTGGCATTCCAGTGCCCTGCGGGTGACCGCTCGCTGGCATCAAAGCTGGAAATAAAAGTCAAAAAACTGAGTAAGGCACAGAAAGAGCTGCTGGTGAGAAACGCGCCGGAATGCCTGGAAAATTATCTGGGATTAGCGGAAAGCGGGAAATAAAAAAGGCCGGAAAACCGGCCTTTACTGCCTCTGAGTAAAATCAGAAACGGTTAAATGCTGAAGGGAAAACCACTTCCCCGCTGGCGTCAGACAGCGCATCGTCTGATAAGGTGAACAACTGGAACGCCGCTTCGGTACCAATCCAGCGGCAATGCAGCCCGTGAACGGCGGCAGGTTTAAAACCGAAACGGTTGTAATAGGCGGGATCACCCAATACCACGACGGCGGCGTAACCAAATTCATTCAGGGAATCTAACCCTTCGTATACCAGTTTTTCACCCAGCCCCTGCCCCCGCAGAGATTGCTCTACCACCAGCGGTGCCAGCGCGACCCAGTTGCGATCTTCGCCCTGGATATCCACCGGACAGAACGCCACATAACCGACCACGCCACCTTCATCGTCGGTCGCGACCACGCCAAGCGTCAGGAGACCATCTTCGCGCAATTCCTGCACCAGATCAGCCTCAGCGCCGGTCGGGAATGAGGCGCGCAGCAGACGGTCTATGCCCGCAGCATCGACCGGAATTTCAGTACGGATTAACATGGCTCAGCTACCGGAGTTTTTGACCCGCGGTCCTCCTGCAGTCCCGCTTCGACGAAATCGGCCAGACGCAGCAGACCGTTTTTCAGCAACAGCGGCATGGTATCGAGATCGATAGAATCCATCAGATTTTTCACATACAGACCGAGCTCGGTGTCACCTTCAATGCGCAGACGTCGCTGGAAGAAAAGCGTATCCGGGTCTTCTTTGCGTGCGGCGATCAGGATCAGGTCGTTGGCGCTTCCGCTAAAGCTGACATCCGCCTCGCCGTGTTCAGCGATCACCAGCTTGCCTTCGTCCACCGACATCAGCCAGCTCAGATTCAGATCGCTGACATCAATTTTCAGCCATCGACCTTCGAGGAAATCCAGTTCGCCATCAGCCAGCGCCTGACGAAGCTGCCAGCTCAGCACCTGTTGCACAACCTGACGCTGCAACGCAAACGGCGTAAATTTCAAAGGCACACTCAACAGGGATGGGCCCTGGCGGACCAAACGTGCACGTAGTTTTTGCAACACTGGCACTACTCCTTTCGGTAACTTTTCGGCAAGTTTTAAGGCAGTTATACGGCCTATTTTGACACATTGCCGGGAACGTTCAGCGGTCTACATCAATAAATACTGCAACAGAAAAACGCCACGTACAACCTCCCCGACGGCGGTAAGCCCTTCAACGCCGCAGAAACTGCCTCAAATCAAAATATTGCATCCCTGCCTTCTCTAAAATAGTTCACCAATCAAAGCCCTGACTGATGAATGAATGACGTCGGCAACTGGCTTTTCATCACCCCCAACTTTTCAGCTTTGGCTGACCGGTTGCAGTAAGGAACGAGAATGGAGCTACTTTGCCCGGCAGGAAATTTACCTGCGCTGAAAGCGGCAATCGACAATGGCGCTGATGCGGTTTATATCGGCCTGAAAGATGACACCAATGCGCGCCATTTCGCCGGCCTGAATTTTACGGAAAAAAAGCTGCAGGAAGCCGCCAGTTATGTTCACCGCCACCGCCGTAAACTGCATATCGCCATCAATACGTTTGCACATCCTGACGGCTATCAGCGCTGGGAACGCGCGGTGGATATGGCGGCACAACTCGGCGCTGATGCGCTGATTCTGGCAGATCTGGCGATGCTGGATTACGCGGCGAATAAATATCCCCACGTTGAGCGCCATGTGTCGGTGCAGGCTTCGGCCACCAATGACGAAGCCATTCGTTTTTATAAACGCAACTTTGATGTCGCCCGAGTGGTATTGCCGCGTGTGCTTTCCATGCATCAGGTGCGTCAGCTTTCCCGTACTACCGTTGTGCCGCTGGAAGTGTTCGCGTTCGGCAGTTTGTGCATTATGGCCGAAGGCCGCTGCTATCTTTCGTCTTATCTGACCGGTGAATCGCCAAATACCGTCGGTGCCTGTTCTCCGGCGCGGTTCGTGCGCTGGCAACAGACCGCACAGGGCATGGAATCACGGCTGAATGATGTCCTGATCGACCGTTATGAAGAAGGTGAAAACGCCGGTTATCCGACGCTGTGCAAAGGTCGTTATCTGGTGGATGGCGCGAAATACCATGCGCTGGAAGAACCAACCAGCCTGAATACGCTGGAATTATTACCGGAACTGTTCGCCGCGAATATTGCCTCGGTGAAAATTGAAGGACGCCAGCGCAGCCCGGCGTACGTCAGCCAGGTCGCGCGCGTATGGCGTGCGGCCATCGACCGCTGTATGGCCGATCCGCAAAACTTCAAAACCGATGAAGCCTGGATGAACACGCTGGGTTCCATGTCTGAGGGCACACAAACGACGCTCGGTGCCTATCACCGCAAGTGGCAGTAACTGAAGAGACGATGATGAAATATTCTTTAGGCACCATCCTTTATTACTGGCCGAAAGCACAGGTTGAAGATTTTTATCAGGCCGCGGCGGCCAGCAGCGCGGATGTGATTTACCTCGGCGAAAATGTATGTACCAAACGCCGTGAAATGAAAGTGAACGACTGGCTGGAGATCGCCCGTCAGCTGGCAGCAACCGGCAAACAGGTGGTGATTTCCACGCTGGCGTTGTTACAGGCACCGTCCGAGCTTAACGAACTGAAACGTTATGTGGAGAATGGCGAGTTTTTGCTGGAAGCCAATGATTTCGGCGCGGTGAATATGGCGGCTGAGCGTAACCTGCCGTTTGTCGTCGGCCATGCGCTGAACTGCTATAACGCGGTCACGCTGAAAATCCTGCAAAAACAGGGCATGGTGCGCTGGTGTATGCCGGTCGAGCTTTCCCGCGACTGGCTGGTGAACCTGCTGAACCAGTGTCAGGATCTGGGCATCCGCGATAAGTTTGAAGTGGAAGTGTTGTCCTACGGACATCTGCCGCTGGCGTATTCGGCGCGCTGTTTTACCGCACGCTCAGAAAACCGGGCGAAGGATGAGTGTGAAACCTGCTGCATCAATTATCCGCAGGGCCGCAAAATGCTGTCTCAGGAAAATCAGCAGGTGTTCGTGCTCAACGGCATTCAGACGCAGAGCGGGTATTGCTATAACCTCGGCAATGAACTGACGTCGATGCAGGGACTGGTGGATATTGTGCGTCTGTCGCCGGAAACCATCGGCACGCTCGCCACACTCGAAGCGTTTCGTACTAACGAACGTGGTCTGCATCCGCTGACGCTCACCGATAAAGCCGACTGTAACGGCTACTGGCAGCGCGTCGCCGGGCTGGAACTGCGTCAGTAACCGCATGCAGACAAAATTAAAAAGGGATATGACGTTACGGTCATATCCCTTTTTTTATGCGCGGGGATGCTTCGGCCGGAACATCGCGCGCAGCCGGACACCATCGCGCAGCATGCCCACGGCAATGCCGATGAATGTGTAAAACACGCAGAGGATCAGCAGCATCATAATGTCACCGCCGACATCCTTAAACGGCAATCCCATCTGATTCACACCGGCAATCGCTTTAGTCGCCCACGTTGAAGGGAGCATCGAAGAAATGGCCCGAACCCACGCTGGCATCGCCTGCAACGGCCAGATGGTACCGGAAATATAGAACACCGGCGTGGTCAGGAAGGCCAGCGTCAGGTAAATCAGCTCCACGCTGCGCAGGCATTCCGTCACCAGTTTTCCTAAGCCCAGAACCGCCAGCAGGAACGGGAAGGTCAGCAGCAAAATTTCAGGAATGGTGGCCGTTTGCCGGTAACCCAATACCCACGGCCACAGCACAAACAATACGATCGACAGAAACAGCCAGACCGGGATCAGCGCCGAAATCCCCCCCAGAAAAGCCGGGATCGAAGGTTTCCCGGCAGGCCCGCTATTGAGCACAATACTGACACGCACGCTGGCGATCAGCAGCGAGTGCTGCAATAACATCACCAGCAAGCCGGGGAAAATAATCGCGGCAAAACTGATGCCAGGGTTAAACACATCAAGCGACTGGCCGAGGATCGGGGAAAGCACCACGCTGGCCTGACGCTCACTGAAACCGTTACTGAGCAGCAAATCCGTATTGTACTGCGTGAGGATCGACTGATACGCCGCGAGCACATCCTGCTGGATTTGCCCGTTTGCCAGCCGGTTAGTCGCATCGCCATACACCGGGATCACGATGTTTTGTCCGGCGAGGATCTTCTTCTCCAGATCGACCGGCATGATGATCACCGCGAACAGTTTTCGCAGCGCCAGATCGTGTTCCGCTTCCGCCAGATTGTCATAAGCGACAGTGGCAATTTTCGATCCCGCATCAAGCTGACGGGCCAGCATGCGACTGGCGGTGCTGTGATCCTGGTCGATCACCGCGACGGGCAAATCCCACACCGTACGGTTGGCATACACCAGACTCATCACGCACAGTGAAAGCAGCAACATCATCCACATCGGTTTATCGAGCAAACCGGTGAGCACTTTACCGAAGGTTTTCCACCAGGTTTTAACCCATTCGCGACCGGTCATTGTCCTGGCTCCTGTTGTTTCATCCGCATATACAGGCGTTTACGTACCAGCAAACTGGTCAGCAGCGGATAGATCAGCAGGATGCAGCACACCATCAGGATGCCGCGCACCGACACTTCGCGCAGGAAAACGTCAAACATGGCGGCCAGTGCGTAACTCAGGGGTTCGATGCCGGAGATAATACGGGCGGGCAGTGGCATCGACAGTACCGGTACCGCCATTCCCGAGAATGTCAGCGCGATACTGACGAAAATCCCCATCATGGTGTAAGCCGTGATCGTGGTTTTGGTGAAGGTGAAAAGCAGCAATCCAAGACTTTGTGCGGCGATCACATAGAAAAAACCGATCAGCAGCATGTATAAGGGATTACCGCTGACACGTGCGTCAAAGAATCCGACCAGCATAGCGATTTCCACCATCAGCAAAGTGGTGAAACACAACGTATACGGTGCGAGTTTACCGAGCAATGCCAGAGTGAAAGAAGGCGCGCTGAGTAAGGCCTGACTGCGCGCCATCACGTAGATCATGCAGGTTACTGTAAACAATTGCAGCAGGTGAATGGTCGCGGCAAATTGCTGGTAATAGATGTAGCTGCCGCTGGCGTTAAATAAGCTGCCATAAGAGACATCGACGCTTGCCAGCGACGGCAGCGTTTTGCCCATTTCTGTCGCAATAATTGAACGGTAACGGGTGTTAAGTTCGGTGATCAGTCCGCTGAAATCCTGAGTGGAGTACAGTCCGGCACCATAGAATAAAGCGTTGTAATAGAGCACCGCGCTGGGCTGTTTTCCAGCCAGCACGCCGGCTTCAAAGTCGTTGGGAATATACAAAAGCGCGTAATCCTGCGCGGTACGCAGACGGTATTCCGCTTCCGGTAAGCCCCCCCCGAAAGCCTGCACGTGCGCATGGGAACCGGCGTCCAGTTTGCGGACCAGCGTTTTGGGCAGCGGGCTGTGATCGTTGTCGACCACAGAAACCGGTAAATCCAGCAAAGTGCCTTCCGAAAAGTTGCTGCTGATGAGCCCGAAAAGCAGCAAAGGGAAAATCCAGCACAACCAGTGAATCACCGGCTTGCGGAAAGCGTGCCGGGTCTCGCGGGTAAAAGCCCGACTGAAACAACGCCATGCGGCTTTTACCCTTTCACTGCGCGGCGCTTTAACCGGTCTCACTTAGCTTTCCATTGCCACAACGCGCTCATGCCCTGTCGTAATCCGGGCACCGGTTTCGCAGGGTACAGACGCACTTCAAAGGTTTTTAAATCAAAGTCGCCGGTCGCACGCGTGGCACGTTTGGTCGCATAATCGCCGAGCGGTGCAATGTAGCGCACTTCAGCTTCGATCATCTGGTTATTCAGCGCCGGAACGCGCATCTGGACTTTATCGCCTTTACGCACGCCCGCCAGAATATCTTCCCGCAGGTTAAACACGAAATACGCATCAGGCAGACGAACTAACGTCAGTAACGGACTCGAGGCATTTTGCAGCTCGCCGACTTCCACGGGAACTGGCCCGACTTCACCATCAACCGGTGCTTTAACCTGCAAATCATCGGTTTGCGCTTTCACTTCCAGCAGATCTTCTTCCGCCTGACGCAACTGGGCGGCATAGCTTTCGCGTTGCTCAACGCGGTCGCCGTTGACGCCTTCATCCAGATTAGCTTTGGCGACTAATACCTGCTGATAAGCACTGTCGCGGGCACGGCGGGAATCTTCTAAATCAGAAGCAGAAATAAAGCCTTTGGTCGCCACTTGGGCATTACGGTTATAAAGATCACGTGCATTAATGTATTCCGCCTGCGACTGCGCCAGCGAGGCTTTCAGGTTACGGATACTTTCTTCACGGGTGCCGTTAACGGAAAGATCAAGCTGGGCTTTTGCCTGATCGCGCGCCGCTTCGGCCGCGCGCAACTGCGCCATCAGCTCGGGGCTGTCGAGGGTGATCAATAGCTGCCCGGCTTTGACATCGTCGCCGCGTTCCACATGGCGTTCTATGACGCGGCCCTTAGCTTTCGACGCCACAATCACTTCCGGCGCGTCAACTTCGCCCTGTAACAAGAGATCCTGATTGTGCGCCCGAAACAGCACCGCCAGAGAAACCGCAACGGCGACCAGCAGGAGGGTCAATAAAATTCGTTTACTCATCGGTGCGACACCCTTTTTGTTTGCCCGTTTTTAACACAAAACAACATATTTACTGAAATGATAGTTTAAGTTATTTCAATCTGATTTTAGGATGTTTAAACGGCATTTAAGAGCACAAATGCCGTATTCAATACGTCAGCATTGGGTAATACTCGTTCTAATTATGAGCGGAGTGAATACTTTCTCCCCTCACCTCCATTAAGAGTGAGCTGCGATTATGTCTGATAAAAACACCGTTCCCCTTTCCGTTCTCGATCTGGCACCGGTTCCGCAAGGCGCGGATCCTGCCCGCGCATTCCAGTGTTCACTGGATCTGGCACAGCATGCCGAGAAATGGGGCTACCAGCGTTACTGGATGGCAGAGCACCACAATATGACCGGCATCGCCAGTGCGGCAACCTCTGTGCTGCTGGGGTATATCGCGGGTGGGACGAAAACGATTCGTGTGGGTTCCGGCGGCGTGATGCTACCAAACCACTCACCGCTGGTGATTGCAGAACAGTTCGGTACGCTCGCCACGCTCTATCCGAACCGTGTGGATCTGGGGCTGGGCCGTGCGCCGGGTACCGATCAGCGCACCATGATTGCCCTGCGCCGCCATCTTTCCGGTGAAATCGATAACTTCCCGCAGGATGTGCAGGAATTGCAGATGTACTTCGGTGATGTTCAGCCTCAGCAGCCGGTTCAGGCCGTGCCCGGCCAGGGTTTGCATGTGCCGATCTGGTTACTCGGCTCCAGCCTGTACAGCGCTCAACTGGCGGCGGCCCTCGGCCTGCCATTTGCCTTCGCCTCACATTTCGCACCAGACATGCTGTATCAGGCGTTAGCGATTTACCGCAGCAAGTTCCAGCCTTCCGCGCAGCTTGAGAAACCGCACGCAATGGTCTGTATCAATGCCATTGCTGCCGATACGGATGAAGAAGCGCGCCGGATGTTCACCTCTAATCAGCAGCAGTTCATCAATTTGCGTCGCGGCATGCCGGGCAAACTGCCTGCGCCGGTCGATAACATCGAAAGCTTATGGTCCGCTCAGGAACGTTTTGGCGTGGATAACGCGCTGCGTATGTCGGTGGTCGGCAATAAAGAAACGGTGCGTCAGGGTCTGCAAAATATTCTGCGTGAAACCGAAGCCGATGAACTGATGATCAACGGCCAGATTTTTGATCATCAGGCACGCCTGCATTCATTCGAGATTGTTTCACAGCTTCAAGGTGAACTGGTTAAAGCGCAGCGTATTGGCTAACCGGCCCCGTAAATTGCAGACGAAAAAAAACCAGCCTGATGAAGGCTGGTTTTTTATTATCTTAAGATCAGCGAACTGAAATCAGATTATGCGTCAGAAGTACGACGTGGTGCGCGGCTTGGCGGACGACGGTCACCTGCGGCTGAAGCGCCTTCACGACGGTCACCACTGAAAGTACGTGGAGCACCAGTACCACGGGCACCTTCACGACGTTCACCGTTGAACGGACGCGGAGCACCGTTACCACGACGCTCACCGCCAGCACCGGCCGGACGATCACGACGTGGAGCCTGTGGCACCGCATCACCGATCAACTGCATGTTCATCGGTTTATTCAGGATACGTGTACGGGTGAAGTGAGACAGGATCTCGCCCGGCATACCTTTCGGCAATTCGATAGTAGAGTGCGTACCGAACAGCTTGATGTTACCGATGTAACGGCTGCTGATGTCGCCTTCGTTAGCGATAGCGCCAACGATGTGACGAACTTCAACGCCATCGTCACGACCCACTTCGATGCGATACAGTTCCATTTCGCCAGCGTCACGACGCTCACGACGTGGGCTGTCGCCATCACGTGCAGGACGATCATTGCTACGTACCGGACGGTCACGACGATCGCCACGATCACCGCGGTCACCACGTTCCTCGAATTCACGACGTGGTGGACGGCTTTTGAAGACCGGATCCGCTGCAACGATCAAAGGACGTTCGCCCTGTGCCATTTTCAACAGTGCCGCCGCCAGTGTTTCAACGTCCAGCTCTTCTGCAGGTTGCAGTTTCGCCAGCAGCGCACGGTATTGATCCAGATCGCTGCTTTCCAGTTGTTGCTGAACTTTCGCTGCAAACTTAGCCAGACGACGTTCGCCCAGAACTTCTGCAGTTGGGATTTCAACTTCTGGAATGGTCAGCTTCATGGTGCGTTCAATGTTACGCAGCAAACGACGTTCACGGTTCTCAACGAACAGCAGTGCGCGACCCGCACGGCCAGCACGGCCGGTACGACCGATACGGTGAACGTAAGATTCTGAGTCCATCGGGATGTCGTAGTTAACAACCAGGCTGATACGTTCTACATCGAGACCACGTGCTGCCACGTCGGTTGCGATCAAAATGTCCAGACGGCCATCTTTCAGACGTTCCAGAGTCTGCTCGCGCAGTGCCTGGTTCATGTCACCGTTCAGTGCAGCACTGCTGTAGCCACTGCGTTCCAGCGCTTCAGCCACTTCCAGCGTTGCGTTTTTGGTACGAACGAAGATGATCGCCGCATCAAAATCTTCTGCTTCCAGGAAACGCACCAGCGCTTCGTTTTTGCGCAGACCGTAGACAGACCAGTAGCTCTGGCTGATGTCAGGACGCGTGGTCACGCTTGACTGGATACGCACTTCCTGAGGATCTTTCATGAAGCGACGGGTAATGCGACGGATAGCTTCTGGCATAGTTGCAGAGAACAACGCGGTCTGATGTTCAGCCGGGATCTGCGCCATGATAGTTTCGACGTCTTCGATGAAGCCCATACGCAGCATTTCATCAGCTTCGTCCAGCACCAGGCCACTCAGGTTAGAGAGGTTCAGGGTGCCGCGTTTCAGGTGGTCCAGCAGGCGGCCCGGTGTACCCACAACAACTTGTGGTCCCTGACGCAGTGCGCGCAACTGGACGTCATAGCGCTGGCCGCCATAAAGGGCAACCACATTCACGCCATGCATGTGTTTAGAGAAATCAGTCATTGCTTCAGCAACCTGAACCGCCAGTTCGCGGGTAGGTGCCAGAACAAGAATTTGTGGTGCTTTCAGTGAAGCATCAATATTGTGCAGCAGCGGTAAAGAGAATGCGGCTGTTTTACCGGAACCTGTCTGAGCCATACCCAGAACGTCGCGGCCACTTAACAGGTGAGGAATACACTCAGCCTGGATTGGTGAAGGTTTTTCGTAGCCCAAATCAGTAAGGGCAGAAATGATCGGAGCAGACAGCCCCAGGTCAGCAAAAGAGGTTTCAAGCTCAGTAGTCATGTACACGTGCCTCATTAATAATGGCAGCCAGTCTACATAACTCGTCGAGAAAATTTTCAGTCATTTTCATTGAAAAGTGTGAACCGGCTCAAATTAGATTATAAAACGAACAAAGCAACCCTCGCCCGTTAAGGCGCTTAAAAATGGTAAATACCATGATTAAAAGGCTGATTGGTGTCGTCAGCTATTGCTGGTCCGATTCTGATAGGTCGTCTTGCTCATGGCCCAAAAGTGCCAATTCCAACAATGCATAGCGGTGCTCAACAAAGTTATGGACGTTGTTAGCTACCGTCAGTTTGAACAGTGCCGCGGCGCTGTTCTTGTCCCCCAGACTTAGGTAATGTTTACCTAAATAGAAGTCAGTTTCACTGAGATGCTCAGCGAGCGAAGTGTTATCCGTTGCTTCTGCCTTGAGGCGTTCCATCAGCGTAGATTCGCTGATTTTGCCCAGGTAGAATTCGACGATATTCCATCCCCATTGCCCTCTGTCCGCTTTGTCATAACGCTGTTGAAGCGCTACGTCGGCATTCTTTGGATTGATTTCTCGCTCCGCAAGATAAAGCCATAACGAACGGAAGGGATCATTTGGATCGTCTCGATAAAACGCCTGCAGATCATCCTGCGCTAACGAGAATCGGCCACCGTAATACAGGGCGATACCTCGGTTCAAACGCGCGTAGTTGTAAGTTGGATCAAGCTCTAGTACAGAATCAAACGCTTCATAGGCAGCATCGAAATTGCCTGCCTGCGTTAGGTAAATCCCCAGGTAGTTAAAAACTTCTGGCATATCAGGACGAATAGACAGCGCTTGTGAAAAATCATTTCGCGCCAGTGCTCTTAGCCCGAGACTATCATACAGCACACCGCGCTCATATAATAGCTGTGCTCTCTCATCATCGGTTAATGACCGACTGGCAAGTATTTGTTCCATGCGTGCCAGGATGACTTCCTGCTGCAACGTCGGCTGCAACGGAATCGCCAGAACTTCATTTTTACGCCAATCATGGTTGCTGCATCCTGCCAACATAAGTGCTGTCGCAACATAACACCAGCGCAAGAAAGGCTTCATTTCTACTCCCGGAGACAAACATTGGATGAACATCCTGTCATCCGCTTGCTTAACACAAACGCGTCCTGCGTCCGTGAGACGAACAGCTCCTTCCCAAATGGAAAGGAGCTGTAAAACTTCTGTTACAGATTATTCTGCTGCAGGTTGCTCAGTTGTTTCGTCCTGAGAAGGTGCGGTAGCTTCTTTGATGCTCAGACGCACACGACCCTGACGGTCAACTTCGAGAACTTTAACCGGAACTTCCTGGCCCATCTGCAGGTAATCAGTCACTTTCTCTACACGCTTGTCAGCGATTTGAGAAATATGCACCAGACCTTCTTTACCGCCGCCGATGGCAACAAATGCGCCAAAGTCTACGATACGGGTCACTTTACCCTGATAGATACGGCCAACTTCGATTTCAGCAGTGATCTCTTCGATACGACGAATAGCGTATTTCGCTTTCTCGCCATCGGTGGCTGCGATTTTCACAGTACCGTCATCTTCGATTTCGATCGTGGTGCCGGTTTCTTCGGTCAGCGCACGAATCACAGAACCACCTTTACCGATCACGTCCTTGATTTTGTCCGGGCTGATCTTGATGGTGTGGATACGCGGAGCAAACTGAGAGATATCGCCACGTGGAATGCTGATAGCTTGTTCCATCACGCCCAGAATGTGCAGACGTGCACCCTTAGCCTGATTCAGAGCCACCTGCATGATTTCGCGGGTGATACCTTCGATTTTAATGTCCATTTGCAGCGCGGTGATACCGTCGCGGCTACCGGCCACTTTAAAGTCCATGTCGCCCAGATGATCTTCGTCACCCAGAATGTCGGACAGAACGATAAAGCTTTCGCCTTCTTTAACCAGACCCATTGCGATACCCGCAACAGCGGCTTTAATCGGAACACCTGCGTCCATCAGGGCCAGAGATGCGCCACAAACAGAAGCCATTGAAGATGAACCGTTGGATTCAGTGATTTCAGAAACCACACGTACGGTGTACGGGAAGTCTTCTGGTTTTGGCATCATCGCCAGCACGCCACGTTTAGCAAGACGGCCATGGCCAATCTCACGACGTTTTGGCGAACCCACCATCCCAGTTTCACCTACTGAGTACGGAGGGAAGTTGTAATGGAACAGGAAGCTGTCAGTTTTTTCGCCCATCAGCTCATCCAGGTTCTGTGCATCACGCGCAGTACCCAGAGTGGCAGTGACCAGCGCCTGAGTTTCGCCACGGGTGAACAAAGCAGAACCGTGAGTACGTGGCAGAACGCCAGTGCGCACGTCCAGACCACGGATCATGTCTTTTTCGCGACCATCAATACGCGGCTCGCCACGCAACACACGGCTACGAACCACATTCTTCTCGATGCTGCCCAGAATGTCAGAGATTTCACCAGCGTCCAGGGATTCGTCTTCAGCTTGCAGAGCCTGAACAACGTCAGCTTTGATCACATTAATCTGGTTGTAACGTTCTTGTTTCTCGGTGATCAGGTACGCATCACCCAGACGGGATTCAGACAAGGCAGCGACGCGAGCGTGCAGCTCTGCGTTAACCGCTTCTGGCTGCCAGTCCCATTTCGGCTTACCAACTTCAGCAACCAGTGAGTTGATGTTGTCGATAACGATTTGTTGTTGTTCGTGGCCGAATACCACTGCGCCCAGCATCTGATCTTCGCTCAACACTTCAGCTTCAGACTCAACCATCAGAACCGCGCCCTGAGTACCGGCAACAACCAGGTCCAGACGGCTTGTTTTCAGCTCATCTGCGGTTGGGTTCAGAACATACTGATCGTTGATGTAACCCACGCGTGCAGCACCGATCGGGCCATTGAATGGAATACCAGACAGGCTCAGGGCAGCAGACGCACCGATCATCGCAACAATGTCAGGGTTAACTTGTGGGTTCAGAGAAACGACCGTCGCGATAACCTGAACTTCATTCAGGAAAGAGTCCGGGAACAGCGGGCGAATCGGGCGGTCAATCAGACGTGAAGTCAGTGTTTCGCCTTCACTTGGACGGCCTTCGCGACGGAAGAAGCTACCCGGGATACGACCAGCAGCGTAAGTACGCTCCTGATAGTTAACAGTCAGCGGGAAGAAGCTCTGACCTGGTTTAGCTTTTTTCTGGCCAACAACGGTAACGAATACCGCGGTGTCGTCCATGCTAACCATAACAGCGGCAGTTGCCTGACGAGCCATCATGCCAGTTTCCAGCGTAACGGTGTGCTGGCCGTATTGGAATTTACGAATAGTCGGATTAAGCAATGTAATATCCTTTTTTGTGGCGCGCAGCTGTTATGACAGCAGTTCACGCCGATAAATATCCGAGCTTCTCACTACATTCTCGCGACTAATGACAATCCTTATATGCCTGACAAAGTGGCAATAAAGTCTCTCATTAGCCGCGCGAAAACATCTGTAACGGAAGTTCATGTTCTTAGAATAACAGTAGAAACCGCAGCCATACAGTACCCTGATTTGGCTGAGCTTCCTAGAATAAAGGGGCCTATTGGCCCCTTTACACTGAAACTCGCTTGATTAGCGACGCAGACCCAGACGTTCGATCAGGCCGGTGTAACGCGCTACATCTTTACGCTTCAGGTAGTCCAGCAGTTTACGACGCTGAGAAACCATACGCAGCAGACCACGACGGCTGTGGTGATCTTTTTTGTGTTCTGCAAAGTGACCTTGCAGATGGTTAATTTGAGCAGTCAGCAGAGCAACCTGAACTTCGGTAGAACCACTGTCGTTAGTGCCGCGACCGAAGTCGGAAACGATCTGAGCCTTAGCTTCAACGCTTAGAGACATAATCTTACTCCAAAATATTATAGATAATTAAACGGGTGCCGATCTCTAATTCAGCAACCCAATGCATAAGCTGCGCTATTCTACCCTTTGCTATATATGATCGCAAGGTGGGCAGAAAGCGCTTAGTCGGTGTATTCAACGACCAGACGACGTGGCGCAATGCGGCCATCATCATCAATTTCTCCTACACCGATAAACTTACGTTCTTCGCCTTCAGTGATGCGAACCATACCGCTGACGGGCGCACCAGATGCCTGAACAGGTTGACCCTGTTTGACATATCCGGCCACCACAGGCAACAGATTCACTTCCGGGAAATCTTCACATGCGCTATCCATCGGCAACAACAAAGGATCCAGCAGCAAGCGCGGCTCAATGCCCTGCTCTTCTGCCTGAGCGATCAGCTCATGGAGTTTTTCCATAGTGACCATTCGCTCTGAAGGATAAGTTGCCACCTGCAAACGACGCAGATAAGTCACGTGCGCACCACAGCCCAGTTTCTCACCAAGATCATCGACAATCGTGCGGATGTAAGTGCCTTTTGAGCAATGAATCTCCAGCTCAACATCAAAGCCTTCCCAGCGTATAAACTGCAATTCATACACGGTAATGCTGCGTGATTCTCGCGGGACTTCGATGCCCTGACGTGCATATTCGTACAGTTTTTTCCCTTCATATTTCAATGCTGAATACATGGAAGGAATTTGCTGAGTTTCTCCGCGGAAACTGTCGAGTGCGTCGTCCAGTTGCTGCTGAGTGAAAGTCATTTCACGTTCGGAAATGATGGCACCTTCGGCGTCTGACGTATCCGTACGTTGTCCCATGCGGGCAATCACGCGATAGCGTTTGTCAGAATCAAGCAGGAACCGGGAAAACTTGGTCGCTTCACCCAGGCACAGCGGCAACATACCGGTTGCTAAGGGATCGAGCGCACCGGTATGGCCTGCGCGGTTAGCGTTATAAAGGCGTTTAACCTTTTGCAGGGCATCGTTAGAAGACAAGCCTAAAGATTTGTCCAGTAGCAGAACGCCGTGTATGTCACGGCCGCGGCGACGTGGGCGACTCATTATGCTTCCTCGTCATCGCCTGCAGCTGAACGGCGTTCAGCATCGTTCTTCACGACATTGGTCACCAGATTGGACATACGCATACCTTCAACCAAAGAGTTGTCGTAAGCGAAAGTCAGTTCTGGTACGACACGTAAACGCATCGCTTTACCGATCAGGGTACGGATGAAACCTGACGCGTCCTGCAAAGCTTTGATGCCATTTTTGACACGATCAGGATCGTGATTGTCAGTCGTCAGCACGTCCAGGAAGGTGACGAACACTTTGGCATACGCCAGGTCGCGTGATACTTCTACGCCTGAAACTGTCGCCATGCCTACGCGCGGGTCTTTGACTTCACGCTGTAAGATGATGGCGATTTCTTTTTGCATCTCCTGGGAGACACGTTGAGTACGGCTAAATTCTTTTGCCATGATGCTTTTCTCCTCACTTGCTCCAGACAAATAAGGGGGCGCAAGGCCCCCCATCTGGATATCAGCTACTTCGCAAACGTTAAGCGATAGTACGTTTGATCTCGATGATTTCGAAGACTTCGATCACATCACCAGTACGCACATCGTTGTAGTTCTTAACGCCAATACCACATTCCATGCCGTTACGCACTTCAGCAACGTCATCTTTGAAGCGACGCAGGGATTCCAGTTCGCCTTCGTAGATCACCACGTTTTCACGCAGTACACGGATTGGGTTGTTACGCTTGATCATACCTTCAGTCACCATACAACCTGCGATAGCACCGAATTTAGGTGACTTGAACACGTCACGAACTTCAGCCAGGCCGATGATTTGCTGTTTGTATTCTGGCGCCAACATACCGCTCATCGCCTGTTTGACTTCGTCAATCAGGTTATAGATGACAGAGTAGTAACGCAGATCCAGGCTTTCGCTTTCTACGACGCGGCGGGCAGACGCATCTGCACGGACGTTGAAGCCCAGAATGATCGCGTTAGAAGCAGCGGCCAGTGTGGCATCAGTTTCAGTGATACCACCGACACCCATACCGACGATCTTAACTTTAACTTCGTCAGTAGAAAGGCTTTGCAATGCATCAGAAATCGCTTCACATGAACCCTGAACGTCTGACTTCAGAACAATGTTCAGTTCAGAAACTTCACCTTCAGTCATGTTCGCAAACATGTTTTCCAGTTTAGATTTCTGCTGGCGAGCCAGTTTAACTTCGCGGAATTTACCCTGACGATACAGAGCAACTTCACGGGCTTTTTTCTCATCACGTACAACGGTAACTTCATCCCCCGCAGCCGGTACACTGGACAGACCCAGTACTTCGACAGGGATAGAAGGACCCGCAGACGTAATATCACGCCCCATTTCGTCACGCATCGCACGGACACGGCCGTATTCAAAGCCACACAGAATGATGTCGCCTTTGTTCAGCGTACCTTCCTGAACCAGTACGGTAGCAACCGGGCCACGACCTTTGTCCAGGAAGGACTCGATCACAACGCCGCTTGCCATACCGGTGCGAACTGCTTTCAGTTCCAGAACTTCGGCTTGCAGCAAGATAGCTTGCAGCAAATCGTCAATACCGGTACCGACTTTCGCAGAAACGTGGATGAACTGAGATTCGCCGCCCCACTCTTCCGGCATAACGCCGTATTGAGACAGTTCGGTACGAACACGATCCGGATCAGCATCTGGCTTATCAATTTTGTTCACTGCAACCACGATTGGCACGCCAGCAGCTTTCGCATGCTGTACGGCCTCGATGGTTTGTGGCATCACGCCATCATCTGCAGAAACAACCAGTACAACGATATCCGTTGCCTGAGCACCACGAGCACGCATTGAGGTAAACGCGGCGTGTCCCGGAGTATCCAGGAAGGTGATCATGCCGTTTTCGGTTTCTACGTGGTAAGCACCGATATGCTGGGTAATACCACCGGCCTCGCCTGCTGCCACTTTCGTTGAACGAATGTAGTCAAGCAATGAGGTTTTACCGTGGTCAACGTGGCCCATGATGGTCACAACCGGAGCGCGTGGCTCAGCGGCTGCAGAAGCACCCGTGTCACGATCGCTCATCAGCGCTTCTTCCAGCTCGTTCTCACGACGCAGGATAACTTTATGACCCATTTCTTCTGCAACCAGTTGAGCAGTTTCCTGATCAATGACCTGGTTGATGGTGGCCATGGCGCCCAGTTTCATCATGGTTTTGATGACCTGAGAACCTTTAACTGCCATTTTGTTTGCCAGCTCAGCAACAGTAATGGTTTCACCCACTACAACATCACGGTTCACGGCAACAACAGGCTTGTTAAAGCTCTGCTGTAAGGTACTTGGCTTACGCTTACCTTTACCGTTACGGCCAACAGCACGGGCTTCTTCGCGATCCGCTTTAGATTCGGACAGCTTGTTGCCTTTTTTCTGTTTGGTCGCTTTGCCACCGCGAGTACGGCTGCGACGTTCGCCTTCAACTTTGGCGTCATTTTCGTCTTCAGCAGCACGAGCATGGGTAGAAGTGGTGACATGATAGTCAGCAGATTCTGATTCGCTTGGTGCAGTAGCTTCAGTCCAGACACCAGAGTCAGCCATTTTACGGGCCTCTTCTGCGATGCGCTTGGCGTTTTCTTCAATCTTACGCTGGGCTTCTTCTTCCGTTTTGCGTTTCAGCTCTGCGGCTTCAGCTTCACGGCGTGCTTTCTCTGCCTGAGCTGGTTTAGTTACTTCATCGGTATTTTGGTTGGTCACTTTATCTTTTTCCGCTGCATCACGCTTAGCTTTATCAGCGGCCTCACGTTTAGCTTGCTCTTCGGCGGCGCGTTTGGCTTTTTCCTGAGCTTCGCGCTGGGCTTGCTCCGCTGCTGCACGCTGTGCCTGTTCTTCCGCGTCACGCTTCGCCTGCTCTTCCGCTTCGGCCTGGGCAAGTTCTGCCTCGGTCATATCACGTTTAACATAAGTGCGTTTCTTGCGGACCTCGATTTGCACCGATTTACTCTTCCCGCCGGTGCTCGGAATATTCAGTGTACTACGCGTTTTGCGTTGTAACGTCAGTTTGTTTGACGCACCTGAATTTCCACCATTCAGATGCGACAATAAAGTTTCTTTTTCTTGCTGGGTCACAGAGTCAGCTTCGGACTTCGAGATCCCTGCATCAGCAAATTGCTGTACCAGGCGATCTACCGGAGTCTGAATCTCTGCCGCCAGCGATTTTACAGTTACATCTGTCATGCTGTTCCTTCCTGCTACAGTTTATTACGCGTTGTCGCCAAACCAGCAGATATTGCGCGCGGCCATGATAAGTTCACCAGCCTGCTCGTCAGTAAGACCTTCAATATCAGCCAGATCGTCGACACCCTGCTCGGCAAGATCTTCCAGCGTACAAACCCCTTGTGCAGCCAGTTTAAATGCCATGCTACGTTCCAGACCCGCCAGATTAAGCAGATCGTCAGCAGGCTTTTTGTCACCGAGACTTTCTTCCTGAGCTAAAGCCAGTGTGGTCAGCGCTTCTTTCGCACGTTCGCGCAGCGCATCCACGGTGTCTTCATCCAGGCCGTCGATTTCAAGTAGTTCGTTAACTGGCACGTAAGCCAGTTCTTCAAGCGTAGAGAAACCTTCTTCAACCAGAACCGTGGCGAAATCTTCATCGATGGCCAGATATTTGGTAAAGGTATCAATCGCAGCGTGTGCCTCAGCCTGATGTTTGGCTTGCAGGTCGTCTGCTGTCATCACGTTCAGTTCCCACTTGTCATCACCACGATGCTGTTTCAACAATTGGGAGGCCAAACGCACGTTCTGGCCATTGCGGCCAATCGCCTGTGCCAGATTGCTGGCTTCAACGGCGATATCCATGGTGCATTTATCTTCATCAACTACGATGGAAGCGACGTCTGCCGGTGCCATTGCGTTGATAACAAATTGCGCAGGATTGTCATCCCAAAGGATGATATCAATGCGTTCACCGCCCAGTTCACTGGAAACGGCCTGAACGCGTGCACCACGCATGCCGACACAAGCACCGACCGGGTCGATACGTTTGTCGTTAGTTTTTACAGCGATTTTTGCACGGGAACCCGGATCACGAGCTGCCGCTTTAATTTCGATCAGTTCTTCGCCAATTTCCGGCACTTCGATGCGGAACAGTTCAATCAGCATCTCGTTTCGTGAACGGCTGACGAACAGCTGAGCACCACGTGCTTCAGGGCGAACATCATACAGCACCCCACGAATACGGTCGCCGGAGCGGAAGTTTTCACGAGGAAGCATGTCTTCTCGCAGGATAACAGCTTCAGCGTTGCTGCCTAAATCCAGCGCAATACTGTCACGGTTAACTTTCTTAACGACGCCAGTAACAATTTCACCTTGCTGCTCACGGAACTGATCAACCACCATCGCGCGTTCTGCTTCACGTACCTTCTGTACGATAACTTGTTTAGCAGTCTGCGTAGTGATGCGGTCGAAAGTGACCGACTCAATTTGATCTTCAATATATCCGCCGAGGTCGATTGACGGATCTTCGTATTGTGCAGCTTCGAGGGTGATTTCACGGGTCGGCTGAGTCACTTCGTTGACTGCTACCCAGCGACGGAAAGTATCGAAGTCGCCTGTTTTGCGGTCAATGCTGACGCGGACTTCGATTTCCTGCTCGTATTTTTTCTTGGTCGCCGTTGATAATGCAATTTCCAGCGCTTCAAAAATCTTCTCGCGCGGGAGGGATTTTTCATTAGAAACTGCTTCTACAACAGCCAGAATCTCTTTGTTCATCCTAGTTGCCTCTTCCAAACTCTTTAAAAGTGGGGTACCAGGTTCGCTTTCTGGATGTTGCTCAGTGCGAACACTTCATCTTTCCCTTCCACTGTCACCGTGATCATCTCGCCTTCGACAGCTTTAATGATGCCTTGCCATTTGCGGCGGTTTTGCACTGCCATGCGCAAAACAACACTGACTTCATCGCCAAGAAAACGTTGATAATGTTCAGCGGTGAACATAGGACGATCAAGGCCTGGAGAGGAAACTTCCAGGTTGTAGGCGACAGTGACTGGATCTTCAACGTCCAGCACAGCGCTCACCTGGTGGCTGACATCAGCACAATCATCAACATTGATCCCGGCGTCACTATCAATATAGATGCGCAACGTCGATTGGCGAGCCCGAACGAACTCGATGCCCACCAGCTCAAAGCCAAGTGCCTCGACTGGTGCTGTAATCAGCTCTGTTAATTTTTGTTCTAATGTGGACAAGCCCACCCCCAAGACATAAAAAAAGGGCTAAATAGCCCAGTGATTCTGTTGCCAAATAACAAAAAACCCCGATAAATCGGGGCTTTATGCAACTGGACCCTATTCGCCGCATAGCGGCTTCGGTACAACTTTCGCGAAGTGTTGTTTTCAAATTGAAGCTGCAGAACATCACAGGAAGATACTGAAAGTCTATTTGAAATAAACACTTAGGGAAAGTGGTTGCGGGGGCCGGATTTGAACCGACGACCTTCGGGTTATGAGCCCGACGAGCTACCAGGCTGCTCCACCCCGCGTCCGAAAACGTGGCAAATACTACGCCGATAACCGCTAAAAAGCAAATTATCATAAAGATTGGTACCGAGGACGGGACTTGAACCCGTAAGCCCATTCGGGCACTACCACCTCAAGGTAGCGTGTCTACCAATTCCACCACCTCGGCACTCTTTTTTTTCACAATCGCTTATACTGTCCAAGCATAAGCCACTGTTTGAAAACTTAGCTTCTTTGATAAGAAGTTTACTGCTTAGTGAGGAACGTCACTGTTAGGCGCTGCTGGAGCTGCCGGTGCAGTCGTCTGCTCAGTTTTAGCTGGCTGACTCAGGTTTTCCCACTCACTGCCTTTTTGGCCTTTATTGGTGCTCATGTTCCCGAGAATCAAACTAATGATAAAGAACAATGCTGCCAAAACGCCGGTCATGCGGGTCATGAAGTTACCGGAACCACTCGAACCGAACAATGTGCCAGAAGCACCTGCCCCGAAAGAGGCTCCCATATCAGCGCCTTTACCTTGTTGCAGCATAACCAGAGCGATAAGCCCAATTGCTACGATAAGGAAAATCACCAGAAGAGCGTCGTACATAGTAGTACCTGTATCCTCGCGGGTTCACCGCATGCCAATTGCTTCTCACCATTTAGCAGGTCATCAAAGGACCCACTGAAGCGGGTGTGAATACTAACCAAAGCCGTATTACCGTGCAAGGGCAATTTTCATCAAACTGTTCGTTTGCGGAAAAAAACGGCAAATCGGGATAAAACATGCTGCCAGGAGGTCCGGCAGCGAGAAACTCACCGAAAATTTACCGTTTTTTATCGGCTTACGCTTTGACCGCTTTGACGGCATCCGCAATACGGTTGGCCAGTTTTTCCACCAGCTCGGCATCTTCCCCTTCGACCATTACGCGCAGCAGAGGTTCGGTACCTGATTTACGCAACAGCACCCGACCGCGGCCCGCTAACTGCTTTTCAACTTCAGCCGTGACCTGCTTAACCTCATCGGATTCCAGCGGATCATGTTCACCAGCAAAACGGACGTTGATCAGGATCTGCGGAAGCAATTTCATGCCGCTGCACAGGTCATGCAAGCTCATATGATTGCGCACCATCGCGGTAAGCACTTGCAAACCTGCCACAATGCCATCACCGGTAGTGGTTTTATCCAGCAAAATGATATGGCCTGAGTTCTCAGCCCCGATCCGCCAACCTTTTTCCTGCATTTTTTCCAGTACGTAGCGATCACCTACTTTCGCACGGGTAAAGGGAATGCCCAGTTGCTTTAAGGCCAGCTCGAGGCCCATATTGCTCATCAGCGTGCCGACAGCACCGCCTTTCAACTGGCCCTGACGAAGCCCTTCACGCGCAATGATGTAGAGGATTTGGTCGCCATCAACTTTATTGCCTTCGTGATCAACCATGATCAGGCGATCACCATCGCCGTCAAAAGCCAGCCCGACATCTGCTTTTTCAGCCAGAACACGCTGCTGCAACTGACGGACATCCGTTGCGCCGCACTCTTCGTTGATGTTCATCCCATCCGGCTCACAGCCGATAGCGATGACTTTTGCCCCCAATTCGCGCAAAACGCTAGGTGCAATGTGATAAGTAGCGCCGTTGGCACAGTCGACCACAATTTTCAGACTGTTCAGACTCAGTTCTGTCGGGAATGTGCCTTTACAGAATTCGATGTAACGACCGGCGGCATCCACGATGCGGCTGGCTTTACCCAGTTCGGCAGATTCAACACATGTCAGTGGTTTTTCAAGCTCAGCTTCAATCGCCTCTTCCACTTCGTCAGGTAATTTAGTCCCGTCGATTGTGAAAAACTTAATGCCGTTATCGTAGTAAGGATTATGCGAGGCTGAAATAACGATGCCCGCTTCTGCACGGAAAGTACGTGTCAGGTAAGCCACGGCAGGCGTTGGCATCGGGCCGGTGAAAGAAGCCGATAAACCTGCAGCAGCAAGCCCTGCCTCTAACGCTGATTCCAGCATATAACCCGAAATGCGGGTATCTTTACCGATGATCACTTTACGCGAACCGTGGCGTGCTAATACTTTGCCAGCCGCCCAGCCTAGTTTCAGAACAAAATCAGGGGTAATCGGGGTATCGCCCACTTTTCCGCGGATGCCATCTGTCCCAAAGTATTTACGGTTGCTCATAATTAGTTTTTATCCCTTGCAGAAAGTGTCGCTTCCACGATACGCATCGCTTCAACGGTTTCTTTTACATCATGTACACGCACGATCTTAGCACCTTGCATGGCAGCGATCACAGCACAAGCAACACTTCCGGTAACCCGTTTCTCAGGAGAAACATGCAGAAGTTGCCCCACCATGGATTTCCTCGACATCCCCACTAACAATGGCATGCCAAAGTGATGAAACTCAGCCAACCGTGCGAGCAACTGATAGTTATGCTCCAAATTTTTACCGAAACCGAAGCCCGGATCGAGCAACAATTTCTCTTTCGCAATGCCGGCGTTAACACAACGGGCAATTTGCTCAAAAAAATACTGATCCACCTGCGCAACGACATTGTCGTAATGCGGGGCATGCTGCATCGTTTTGGGGTCACCCTGCATGTGCATCAGACAAACAGGCAAACCTGTTTCGGCCGCAGCCTGTAGCGCACCGGGCTCCTGAAGTGAACGGATATCGTTGATCAGATGCATGCCCGCATTTGCCGCTTCACGGATCACGGCGGCTTTTGAGGTATCGACGGAGATCCAGACATCAAAACGCTGCGCAATGGCTTCGACTACCGGCACCACACGGGCCAGTTCCTCATCTTCGCTGACTTCTGCTGCACCAGGGCGGGTCGATTCACCACCGATGTCGAGAATTGTCGCGCCTGCATCAACCATTGCCTGAGCATGTCTGAGAGCAAGATCAAGCGTGTTATGTCGCCCGCCATCGGAAAATGAGTCGGGGGTAACGTTCAGGATCCCCATAACCTGGGGGTAAGTGAGATCCAATCTGGACTCTCTGGCAGTGAGGTGCATAAATCACGTCCCTTCTGATCAATCAATAAAGGCTTTTCAAATTCCGAGGCAAAGAATGCACGCATAAAAAACCCCGGGCAAGCCCGGGGTTGAGTGTCATCAGCATTATTTTCCAATCAGCCTCTTACTTGCCGCTGAATTGCTCAAACATCGTGTTGCCAGGATTCGGCGTACGAGGTTCGTCGACAGGCGTTGGCGCTTTTGGCGTACCGCCGTCATTGGAGCTGCTGTTACCGTTTTTGCCGTTAGCATCGTCCCAGCCAGCTGGCGGGCGAACTTCAGTACGGTTCATCAGGTCATCAATTTGCGGTGCATCGATGGTTTCATACTTCATCAGGGCATCTTTCATTGAATGAAGGATATCCATGTTTTCCATCAGCAAAGTACGCGCACGAACGTAGTTACGTTCAACCAGAGACTTAACTTCCTGATCGATGATACGGGCGGTTTCATCAGACATATGCTTAGCTTTCGCGACTGAACGACCGAGGAAGACTTCACCTTCTTCTTCCGCATACAGCAACGGACCTAATTTATCTGAGAAGCCCCACTGCGTAACCATGTTACGGGCAATCGACGTGGCTACTTTGATATCGTTAGACGCACCGGTAGACACTTTTTCCACACCGTAAATAATCTCTTCAGCAAGACGGCCACCATATAAGGTAGAAATCTGACTTTCGAGTTTCTGACGGCTGGCGCTGATCGCATCACCTTCGGGCAGGAAGAAAGTCACACCTAATGCACGGCCACGAGGGATAATGGTCACCTTGTGCACTGGGTCATGTTCAGGAACCAGACGGCCAATGATGGCGTGTCCCGCTTCGTGATATGCAGTGGACTCTTTCTGCGATTCGGTCATTACCATGGAACGGCGCTCAGCACCCATCATGATTTTGTCTTTGGCTTTTTCGAACTCGACCATCGACACCACACGTTTGTTACCACGAGCAGAGAACAGTGCAGCTTCGTTGACCAGGTTAGCCAGGTCAGCACCAGAGAATCCTGGTGTACCACGGGCAATCACAGAAGCATCAACATCTGTCGCCAGCGGAACACGACGCATGTGAACTTTCAGGATCTGTTCACGGCCACGGACATCTGGCAAGCCGACAACAACCTGACGGTCAAAACGGCCCGGACGCAGCAACGCAGGGTCCAGAACATCCGGACGGTTGGTCGCGGCAATAACGATAATACCTTCGTTACCTTCGAAACCATCCATCTCAACCAGCATCTGGTTCAGGGTTTGCTCACGTTCATCATGACCACCGCCTAAACCTGCACCACGCTGACGGCCAACGGCGTCAATTTCATCGATGAAGATGATACATGGAGCCGCTTTCTTCGCCTGTTCGAACATGTCACGGACACGTGATGCACCCACACCGACGAACATTTCAACGAAGTCAGAACCCGAAATCGTAAAGAACGGGACTTTGGCTTCACCGGCAATGGCTTTAGCCAGCAAGGTCTTACCCGTACCCGGAGGACCCACCATCAGAACGCCTTTAGGAATTTTACCGCCCAGTTTCTGGAAACGGCTTGGTTCACGCAGGTAATCAACCAGCTCGCTCACCTCTTCCTTCGCTTCGTCACAACCTGCAACGTCAGCAAACGTAGTTTTGATTTGGTCTTCCGTCAGCATGCGGGCTTTGCTTTTACCAAAGGACATTGCGCCTTTACCACCGCCACCCTGCATCTGTCGCATAAAGAATATCCAGACGCCAATCAGAAGCAGCATCGGGAACCATGAAATGAAGATAGTCGCCAGGAAACTCTGCTGTTCAGGCGGTTCACCAACAACTTTCACGTTTTTGCTCAGCAGCGTATCCAGCAATTTAGGATCATTAACCGGAATATAGGTTGTGTATTTGCTGCTGTCTTTTTTGATAACGTCAATCGCACGTCCATTGATACGTACTTCACGGACCTGGTCTTGGGCTACTTCGGTTGTAAAGGTAGTGTAATCTACCTTGTTACCATTAGATTCGCTGGGACCAAAACTCTGAAATACAGACATCAATACAACCGCGATGACTAACCAGAGGATCAGGTTCTTCGCCATGTCACTCAAGGGATTAACCTCATATTACAACTGTGTTAACAAACAGCGTTAGGGAACTACAGTTTCCGCCCTGTCGCTACGATGTACACTTCTCGCGAACGTGCTCGGGAAGCGTCTGGCTTACGAATCTTCACCTTCGTAAACAGGGAGCGAATTTCCCGCAGGTATTCATCAAAGCCATCTCCCTGAAACACCTTCACCAGGAAACTTCCGCCTGGTGCTAATACATCCCGACACATATCCAATGCTAATTCAACCAGATACATCGATTTTGGAATATCGACTGCCGGAGTACCGCTCATATTAGGGGCCATATCGGACATGACCACCTGAACCTTGCTTTCTCCCACGCGTTCAAGCAGCGCTTTGAGAACTAATTCATCACGAAAATCCCCTTGAAGGAAGTCGACTCCAACAATAGGATCCATAGGTAAAAGGTCAAGAGCAATAATTCGCCCTTTGTTACCGATCTGCGTCGCCACATACTGTGACCAACCACCAGGAGCTGCTCCTAAATCAACCACCGTCATACCCGGTTTAAACAGCTTATCGCCTTGCTGTATTTCATCAAGTTTAAACCAGGCACGGGAACGCAGCCCTTTTTTCTGTGCCTGTAGCACATATTTATCGCTAAAGTGTTCCTGCAACCAGCGACTGGAACTTGCAGAACGCTTTTTATTAGACATTATTTAGTAACCATATAGTTTTCCAACCACCCTGAGTTAGAGCTTTTGGAACAAGCTGTTAGCATCATGACGTCTATGGCTAAGTCAGTATTATTCCCTCCCCGAAGCAGTCCGGGTTGGTGATATACATGAGATGGCGGTAGAATGACCCGTTTTCAATCCCAACTTAAGCAAAAAAGACGATGAATCTTAACAATAAACAAAAACAGTACCTGAAAGGCCTCGCGCATCCCCTGAAACCGGTTGTTATGCTGGGCAACAACGGGCTGACTGAGGGTGTGCTCGCCGAAATCGAACAGGCGCTGCAACATCACGAACTGATCAAGGTTAAAGTCGCGGCAGAAGAACGCGAAACGAAGTCTTTGATCGTAGACGCGATTGTGCGTGAAACCAAGGCGTGTAATGTGCAAGTCATCGGCAATATGCTGGTACTTTATCGCCCTTCCACCGAAGACCGCAAAATTATCTTACCGCGTTAATCCATTAAGGTTTAACGAAAAGCGCTGTAGATTTTCGGAAAGGTGCCACGAAATCACGTTCAGGGGAAGGTCTGAGCAGGCCTTTTTACTTTAGTTTTCAATTTACTGTGAAGCAATTCACTGCATGAATGTGAGAATTATCGGGCGAAACATCACGTTTCGCCCTTTTTAATGCAGATTTTAGAGGTATTCGACCTTCAATACTTCAAACTCAACATCGCCGCCAGGCGTTTTGATGACAACAACATCATCCTGCTCTTTGCCAATCAAACCGCGGGCAATCGGGGAATTCACAGAAATCAGATTTTGCTTAAAATCTGCTTCGTCATCACCCACGATGCGGTATTTTTGTTCTTCTTCAGTGTCCAGGTTCATCACAGTCACTGTCGCACCAAAAATGACACGGCCGGTTGCGGGCATTTTGGTCACATCAATAACCTGAGCATTCGAAAGCTTAGCTTCGATTTCCTGGATACGGCCTTCACAAAAACCCTGCTGTTCACGCGCAGCATGGTATTCAGCATTCTCTTTCAAATCACCATGCTCACGTGCGGTCGCGATATCAGAAATGATTTTCGGGCGACGGACGCTCTTCAGATGGTCCAGTTCTTCACGTAATCTTTCTGCGCCACGTAACGTCATCGGAATCGGTTTCATATATTTATTACCTCTAACTTGGTCCTTTCGGTAAACACCGTCCTGATTGAATCAGGTAAGAAATTAAGCCAGTTCTTCTGACCGACTCTCTGGCGAAAAACAAAAAAAACCTCACCCGGCGTTGCCACCAGGCCAGGAATCATTTCGCATTTTGATTCGTATTTTAACGTAGAGTTCCTTGAGGATCATCGTTTACTTTCAGCCACGTTGCGCCTTGGTTCGTAGCATCGTAGTATGGCACCACATTATCCTGCCGTTACTCAGAGCCTTTACTCAAAATAATGCGTTTTTTACGAATTGTCAGTGGATTAGCATGCGCGTTTGTTCTGAATACAAATGCGGCTCAGATCGAAAATTACACAGAATATCTGCCTGATGGCACGAATCTGGCGGTGCTGGTACAGAAAATTGGCGCCCCTGCGCCTGTGATCGATTATCACGGTACCCAGATGGCGCTGCCTGCCAGTACTATGAAGATTCTGACGGCACTGGCTGCGCTGTTGCAGTTGGGGCCTGATTTCCGTTTCACCACTACACTCGAAACATCGGGTTCTGTTTCTGACGGAGTTCTCAAGGGAGATCTGGTCGCTCGGTTTTCTGGTGACCCGACCCTGAAGCGCCAGAATATTCGGAATATGGTCGCTGTTTTGAAAAAACAGGGCGTCAAAGAAATCACTGGCGATGTGGTCATTAACACTTCCGTGTTTGCAAGCCATGACAAAGCTCCCGGATGGCCATGGAACGATATCACCCAATGCTTCAGCGCTCCCCCAGCAGCCGCAATTGTCGACAGAAACTGTTTCTCGGTATCTCTCTATAGCGCGCCTAAACCTGACGAGAACGCGTTTATTCGCGTAGCCTCTTATTATCCAGTGCATATGTTCAGTGAAGTCCGCACGCTGGCAAAAGGCTCTCCGGATGCGCAGTATTGCGAACTGGATGTCGTCCCGGGTGAATTCAACCGATATACACTCACTGGTTGTCTGACTCAACGCAGCGAGCCTCTGCCACTGGCTTTTGCTATTCAGGATGGTGCCAGTTATGCCGGTGCGATTCTTAAAGATGAGCTGTTGCAGGCAGATATCCAGATTGACGGCACCCTGAAACGTCAAACCCAGCCGACACCAGCAGGTACGGTTCTGGCACAAACGCAATCAGTGCCCCTGCATGATTTGCTGCATCAGATGCTTAAGAAATCAGACAACATGATCGCTGATACGGTCTTCCGTACGATTGGTCATCAGCGTTTTGGTGTGCCGGGAACATGGCGGGCGGGCTCAGACGCGGTTCGTCAGATTTTGCGTCAGAAAGCAGGCGTGGATTTGGGTAACTCGATTCAGGTTGATGGTTCCGGGCTTTCACGCCATGATTTATTGTCACCGGCCACAATGATGCAGGTGCTGCAATATATCGCCCAGCACGACAAAGAATTAGATTTTATTTCGATGTTGCCTTTAGCTGGCCATGACGGAACCTTACAGTACCGCGGTGGTCTGCATGAAGCGGGTGTCGACGGCAAAGTATCGGCAAAAACCGGTTCACTGTCTGGCGTATATAATCTGGCAGGTTTCATCACCACAGCCAGCGGACAGCGTATGGCCTTTGTGCAGTTCCTTTCAGGCTATGCTGTTCCCCCTGAAGATCAACGTACACGGCGTGCACCGCTGGTGCGCTTTGAAAGCCGTCTCTACAGGGATATCTACCAAAATAATTAACCACGGAGAAGTGCCAGACGATGAAACTGCTGATAGTTGAAGATGATGAACTTTTACGGCAGGGATTAACGCTGGCACTTACCAGTGAAAATTATGCCTGCGACTGCGCGTCAACCGCGGCCGAGGCGCAGAGTCTGATCCAAACCAGTCAGTACAGTCTGGTGATCCTGGATTTAGGATTGCCAGACAAAGATGGCGCAACGCTGCTGCGCCAGTGGCGACGTCAAAGTATTTCCCTGCCCGTGTTGATTCTTACCGCCCGCGATGCACTTGAAGACCGCGTCGATGGCCTTGACGCCGGTGCCGATGACTATCTGATTAAACCCTTTGCCTTAGTCGAATTACAGGCCCGTGTCCGCGCCCTGATCCGCCGTTATCAGGGGCAGAGTGACAACCAGATTTCCGTCGGCAACCTGAAAATCAATCTCTCCTCTCAGCAGGCTTATCTCAATGATGCGCCGGTAGAGGTCACGCCCAAAGAGTTCGCGATTTTGTCACGACTGATGATGCGTGCCGGGCAGACTGTAAACCGCGAGTTGCTCCAGCAAGATCTCTATACCTGGCAGGATGATTTAGGCTCCAATACGCTTGAGGTACATGTTCATAATCTGCGCCGCAAATTGGGTAAAGAAGTCATCAGAACTGTACGTGGTATCGGCTACAGGCTGGAAATAATCGTATGACCAGTATGCGCCGCCGCCTTCTGGTTATGCTGGCTCTGATCCTGTTCGTGACTCAGCTCATCAGTATTTTCTGGCTCTGGCACGAGAGCCAGGAACAAATTAACCTGCTGGTCAATGACACCCTGTCAGCCAAAGTGCGTAACGCGCACGTTGAGAAAGAAATTGCAGAAGCCATTGCTTCACTGATTGCCCCTTCCTTACTCATGATGAGTATTACTCTGGTACTGTCCTTTTGGGCCATCAGCTGGATTATTCGGCCTCTTAACCAGTTACAAAAACGACTGGAGACCCGTTCAGCCGATAACCTCTCTCCCCTGCCACTCAACAGCGAAACCAGGGAGATTGTGGCCGTGACGAATGCATTGAATCAGCTTTTTTCCCGTCTCTCCAGCACTATTCAGCAGGAACGATTGTTCACTGCGGATGCGGCTCATGAGTTGCGCACTCCACTGGCAGGCGTCCGGTTGCATCTGGAAATAATGCACAAAAAAGGCGTAGAAGGCAGCGATACTCTGATAAGCCGCATCGACCAGTTAATGCATATCATAGAGCAGTTACTTATGCTTGCCCGCGCCGGACAGAATTTTGCCAAAGGCGAATATCAGCAGGTTGACCTGATCAGTAACGTCGTTGAGCCGCTCAGAGAAGAGCTGTGTGAAATGCTCAGTGAACGCGGTCAAAACTTGAAAATACACCTGCCGCCTCGTGCTGAAATTCAGGGGGATGCTGTGCTGCTACGTTTAATGGTACGCAATCTGGTCGAAAATGCTTACCGCTACGGGCCTGAAAATAGCGACATCGGCATCACAATTGCACCGCAAGACAACGGATTCCTGATAAAGATAGACGATGCCGGTCCGGGTATTGATGAAACGAAGGCCAGTGAACTGACACAGGCTTTTAAGCGCGTCGACCAACGTTATGGAGGCAGCGGCCTGGGCTTAAATATTGTGGTGCGGATTGCGCACCTGCATGGCGGTACGCTGATATTGCGAAATCGCCCCGGCAACACTGGCCTCAGCGCACAATGCTGGCTACCGGATGTTGCATTACAAAGCTCGCTGACACTTTCACCAGACACCCGTTAATACGCCCTCCGATTAACACGCGATCAAAAAGAAAAAGGCTGCCAATGGCTAATGCCGATCGTTTAAGGATCAGTTGACCGATCCGGTGGCTCGTGTAAAAAGGGTTCATGCTCATCATGGA